>NZ_JBSGBY010000167.1:0-14073 GCF_053601505.1 Nocardia sp. NPDC004722 | reverse complement strand
CGGCGATATTGAGGCGGCGGGGGAGGGCGACGGTGTGGGCGATGAGGTCGGCGATGTCGGAGGGGTTCGCCGCGCTGTCGAAGATCTCCGCGAAACCCGGTGTGTACCACCAGGGTTTGCGCAATGCCGTGCAGGCGCTGCTGGCCCGCATCGAGCGTCGCTACGGGGTGGCGGTGCGGATCCAGGCCCGGTCCGGGGTCATCCTCACCACCGGCGGGTTCATCGCCAACGGCGCGATGGTGAAAGAGCATGCGCCGCAGTACCCGTGGGCCGAGGGCCTGCCCCTGGGCACCGCCGGTGACGACGGCAGCGGCATCACCATGGCTCAGGCGGCCGGTGCCGCGACCGGTCGCATGGATGTGCTGTCCACCTGGCGGTTCATCGCCCCGCCGAGCGCGTTCTTCGGCTCGATCGCGGTGGACGCCAACGGAAACCGCATGATCGACGAGTCCCGCTACGGCGCGGCGCTGGGTCAGGCCATCGCCGCCGCTCCCGGACACCGGGCCTGGCTGCTCGTCGACGCCGCGCTCGCCGCCGAGGCCCGCCGCCAGCTGGGCAAGCAGTCGGTGTGGTTCCAGCGCATGCAGGCCGAACGGCTCATGCGCCTGGGCAGCACCTCCGGCCGAACCGTCGAGGAGGCGGCCGCCCGCGCCGGCATCGAACCGGCGGCCCTGCGCAAAACCGTGGACGCCCACAACCGCGCCATCGAGCAGAACCAGCCCGACCCCATGGGCAAACCCGACGACCTCCGCCGCCCCCTCCACTCGGGCCCCTTTGCCCTACTGGACATCTCGTTCACCTCCCACCTCACCTACCCCATGCCCATGCTCACCCTCGGCGGCCTCCTGGTCGACGAGGAAACCGGCGCGGTCCGCACCGAATCCGGCCCCTCCATCCCCGGCCTCTTCGCGGCGGGCCGAGCCGCCGTAGGCATCTGCTCCAACTCCTACGTCAGCGGCCTCTCCCTAGCCGACTGCATCTACTCCGGCCGCCGAGCAGGCACCCACGCGGTAGAACTCGCGACAACCCACTGACCCCCGGCCAAGGACCTGGCCAAGGCCAGCCATTCCCCCGTCATTCCGGCGTGCTTTTGGCCGGAATCCAACGCGCACAGTGTGGATCCCAGCCAAAAGCACGCTGGGATGACGAGGGCCGCTGCCGCCCCCGAGATGCCGCGGGCCGCCCTGGGATGCCGCGGGCCGCCGTGGGATGGCGTGGGCCTGCCGCCCAGCCGCCCCGGGTATGGGCGGGCGGTGCGCGAGTTCTCTCGGCGTACCGCTTACGCTGCGAGGATGGCCGATGACCATGTCACGACCGATGCGTTGGGGCCCTCGCCGTGGGGGTCGCGGCTGTTGGGGCCGGCCGAGGAGAAGGCCGGGATGCAGCGGGTGCGGGTGCAGCTGCTGCTCACCGTCGGGTTGACGGTGGCGAATCTGACCGGGATGGCCGTGGCCATCGCGTTGATCGCGTTCGTGCTGCCCGGACCGCCGATCCTGACCCGGCAGCTGGTGTTGCTCAATTTCGTAGCCGCGCCGGTCTACTCCTTCGTGGCCCTGGTGATCGGACTGTGGTGGGGCACCGCCTACGGGCTGGAGACCTTGCGATGGTCGCGCGAACCGGATCAGGTGCCGACCGCGGCCGAGCGGGCGGCGGCCGGTGCGCTGCCACGCAAGCTGGTGATCTCGCAGGCACTGCTGTGGCTCGGCGGCCTGGCGGTGTTGACCCCCCTCTACGGGCTGGCGGATCCGGCGCTGGTGCCCAAAATCGTGCTGGGTTTCGGGTTCAGCGCGATCGTGGTGTGCGCCAACAGCTACCTGATCGCCGAATTCGCGCTGCGGCCCATCACCGCCCGCGTGCTGGATGCCGCCACCTCACGGCAGCGCCGTGGACTGGGCGTCTTCGTCCGCACGGTGGTGGTGTGGGTGCTCGGCACGGGCGTGCCGGTGGCACTGCTCATGTCGGTGGCGGTACTGGTGCTGGCGGGCTGGCACGCCAGCAGCGAACGCCTGGCGGTGGTGGTGCTGGCGCTGGGCGGCGCCACCCTGTGCTTCGGCCTGCTGCTCATGGTGCTCACGCTGTCGGCGGCGGTGGCCCCGATCCGCGCGGTGCGCACCGCCAGGCGACGGGTCGAAGGCGGTGATCTGCGGGTGGCGGTCACCGTGTACGACGGCACCGAATTGGGGGAATTGCAAAGCGGTTTCAACCACATGGTGGCGGGCCTGCGGGAGCGCGAGAAGATGCGCGATCTGTTCGGCCGTCATGTCGGCCACGATGTCGCCGAGGTGGCGCTGGCCCGCGATCCCGAATTGGGCGGCACCGAAACCGAGGCCGCCGCACTGTTCATCGACATCATCGGTTCCACCACCTTGACCGCCACCCGCCCCGCGGCGGAAATCGTCGCCATTCTGAATGATTTCTTCACCATCGTGGTCGACGAGGTGGAACGCTGCGGCGGCCTGCTCAATAAATTCGAGGGTGATGCCGCACTCGCCGTATTCGGCGCTCCCGCACCGCATTCCGACGCCGCCGGGGCCGCACTGACGGCGGCCCGCAATATTCGCCGGCGATTGGCCTCGGCGGCCATCGAATTCGACGCGGGTATCGGCGTGGCCGCGGGCCGGGTGATCGCGGGCAATGTCGGATCGCATCGCCGCTACGAATTCACCGTCATCGGCGATGCCGTCAATGAGGCCGCTCGGCTGTGCGAATTGGCGAAGAACGACGACCTGCGGGTCCTGACCTCCGCCACCACCATCGCCGCGGCCGCGACGCGTGAGCAGATGCATTGGCGGCTGGGCGAATCGGTGATATTGCGCGGCCGCACCAAGCCGACCCGATTGGCCCGCCCGAGCCCGGTCGAGCGAAGAAATGGCCACGGCGAGCGAGCCGATTCTGTAGGAAAATACGAGTAGGGCCGGTAGCCACGCCGAACCGGCTGGACAATCGAACAATCTGCTGCGGGACAGGTATTTCCTGCGCCATTATTCGGGTCGTGGTCGCGGCCTCCCCGGTCGTCGTTCACGCGTTCCAGGAGGCTTCTCATGCAAATGCGCTTTTCGCGCCCCTCCCGCAGACCCGAGATCGGCGAACGCACGCCGGCCGGTCCGACCCCACGACATCCCGTCGACGAAGTCCCCCGACCGCCACGCCTGGCCCTGCTGGGCCTGCAGCACCTGGCGATCATGTACGCCGGCGCGGTCGCGGTGCCGCTGCTCGTCGGCGGGGCGCTGAAACTCTCGCCCCACACCATCGGCCTGCTGGTCAATGCCGATCTGCTGGTATCCGGCATCGTCACCATCATTCAGGCGGTCGGCATCGGCCGGATCCTCGGCGTCCGGCTGCCCGTGGTGGCGGGCGCGACCTTCACCGTGGTCTCGCCCATGATCCTGATCGCGCAGGAGTTCGGCGGCGGTGAGGCCGGATTGCCGACGGTGTACGGCGCGATCCTCGTCTCCGGCGTATTCGGTCTGCTCATCGCCCGCTTCTTCGCCAAGGTGGTGCGGTTCTTCCCGCCGCTGGTGTCGGGCTGCGTGATCTGTGTGATCGGGCTGTCGCTGATCGGCGCGGACGCCGGGCTGATCGCGGGCGACGACCCGAAATCCGCCGACTACGGCCAGATTTCACACATCGGCCTGGCCGGTCTGGTGATCGCGCTGATCGTGGTGATCCACCGCTTCACCCGCGGCCTGATCAGCCAGCTCGCCGTACTGCTCAGCATGGCCATCGGCACGCTGGTGGCCTGGCCCATGCACCTGGTCGACATGTCGAACGTCGGACCGTCGGCCTGGTTCGGCATCTCCAAGCCGTTCATCTTCGGCGCGCCCCAATTCCATATCGGCGCGATCATTTCCATGTGCGTGGTCATGTTGGTGACCTTCACCGAGTCAACCGCCGACATGGTCGCCGTCGCCGAGATGGTCGACAAGGAACTCGAGCCCGCCGATCTGGGGCGCGGCCTGGCCGCCGACGGCCTGTCCGCGGTCCTGGCCGGATTCATGAACTCCTTCCCCGACACCGCCTTTGCCGAGAATGTCGGACTGGTGGGCCTGACGGGTGTGCGCAGCCGCTGGGTGGTCGCGGTCTGCGGCGGCATGCTGGTGGCACTGGGCCTGGTGCCCAAGGTCGGCAGTGTCGTGGCGGCCCTGCCGGGTCCGGTGGTCGGCGGCGCGGCGACGGTCATGTTCGCCATGGTGACCGCGGTCGGACTGCGGGTGCTGCACAAGGTTCAGTTCGAGGGCACCAGCAACATGCTGATCATCGCGGTCACGCTGTCGGTGGCGCTGCTGCCCGCGGTGGCCCCGAACATCTACACGAAGTTCCCGACCAACTTCCAGATGATCGCGAGCAGTCCGATCACCTCGGCGGTGATCGTGGTGTTCGTGCTGAATCTGGTGTTCAACCACTGGGGTGTGGGCAGGCGTAAGGACATCGAGGAAGTCACGACCGCGCCGCACTGATCCGCACGCGGTTCGCCATTGTCCGCACGCGGTACGCCATTGACTGGGGCATGCTGTCTCACTACTTTGAGTGGGACAGCATGTCTCATAGTCGTTCGGCAAGGGGGCCGCGATATGACCGATTCCTCGACGAAGCTGTACCCGCCCGCATGGGCTCCGACCTTCCTGCGCTGGCACGACACCCGCATCGGCTGGTGGCAGTCCTGGCGACTCGCGCTCGGCGCACTCCCCCGGGTCCGCGATCACACGGTGCTCGATTACGCGACCGCCCTGCCCGGTGCGGACGATGTCCTCGTGGCGCGCGTGCCCTTCGCCAGGTTCGTGGTGGTGCGCAGCCCGGAACTGGTGCGCCAGGTGCTGGTCACCAATCAGAACAACTACGCCAAGAGCCCCGAGTACGACATGCTCGCCGTCGCCTTCGGACGCGGGCTGGTCACCGACTTCAATGATGAACAGTGGCAACGCAATCGGCGATTGGTGCAGCCGATCTTCGCCAAGCGCAATGTGGACGGCTTCGCACCGGTGATGACGGCGGCCGCGCGCGACGCGGTCGAGCGGATCCGCACCCTGAGCGCCTCCGGCGAGGCCGTCGATGTGGGAGCCGAAATGAACCGGCTCACCCTGGATGTCACCTCACGCACCATGTTCGGCACCGATATCACCGGGCCGATGTCCGAGGTGGTGCTCGAGCGGCTGCTGCGCTTCTTCGGGCGCGGGTTCATGACCAATCTCAGCCATCCGCTGCACAACATCTCGACCTGGGTGCTGCAGCGGCGCGGCCAGGGCGACGCCGCTAATTCCCGTGTGCCCCTGCGGATCATGCGCAGGGCGGGCTGGCTGATCGAGCCGCGCGCCATGCGCGATCTGCGCCACGCCGAGCGGGTGGTGGACGGGCTCATCGCCGATCATCGCAGCGGGCGGATCGCGCGCAAGGACAATCTGCTGGCCCTGTTGATGGATGCCGAGGATCCCGAAACCGGCTACCGCTACAGCGATCAGGAGATCCACGACGAGCTGATGACCTTCATCGGGGCCGGAATGGAAACCACCGCAACGGCTTTGAGCTGGGTGTGGCAGCTGCTGGCCGAGCATCCGCAGGCCCGCGAGCGGCTGCGGCAGGAGGTGCGCGCGGTGCTGGGCGACCGGCCCGCCACCGCCGCCGATCTGGAACACCTGCCCTGGACACAGGCCGTGGTCGCCGAGACCATGCGGCTGCTGCCGCCGGTGATCGGATTGGCGAGGACGGCAAAGGATCACGACGTGCTCGGCGGTTACGCGATCAAGCCGGGCACCACGGTCGCGGTCATCCTGCACGCGCTGCATCACCATCAGCGGGTGTGGGAGCGCCCGGACGAGTTCGATCCGGGCCGGTTCCTGCCGGAAAACCTGGCGCGCGAACAGAAACGGGCCGCCATCCCCTTCGGCGCGGGCAAACGCATGTGCGTGGCTTCGGGTTTCGCGAGCATGGAGGCCGCCCTGGTGGTCGCGACCTTCGCCCAGCACCTGGAGTTCGACGCGGTCTCCCCCGAGCGGGTGCGCCGTCAGATCTCCTTCACCGGCGGCCCCGACGGTCCGCTGCCCATGCGGCCCCGCTTCCTGCCACCGGCCCGCCCCGTGGACACCGCCGTATAGTCGAAACTCGTGAAACCGCCCCCTCATCTGCGCCCGCACCGCAGGCGGTCGGGCGGTCAGCGCTGGGACGAGCACAACACCGCGCGCCGCACCGCCATTCTGGAGGCGGCTCTCGCCCTGATCGAGGAGCACGAGCCCGGCGCGGAGATCTCCACCCAGCAGATCGCCGACCGCGCGGGCCTGGCCCGCTCGGTGGTCTACCGCCAGTTCCAGAATCGCGAGGACCTCGACGCCCGCGCCCGCGAATTCGTCTTCGACGGCTACCTGGCCGAATTCGAGGAGATCCTGGTCCTAGACCCCGCGAAGACCGCCGAGGACATCATCTTCGACGTCATGCTCACCGTGGTCCGCTGGACCACCGACCACCCCAACCTCTACCGCTTCGCCCAGCTGGGACCGCTCCCCGGCCACCCCACCGCCGACACCCTCACCACCTTCCGCCAGCGCGTGGCCGACACCCTCTGGCACCGATTCGCTTCCTGGACAGCGGTTCTCGCCATCGACGTCACCCCCTACCACCCGCTGATCTACGGCGTGGTCGGCATGGTCGAGGGCGTCATCTCCCAATACCTCACCGCCCCGGCCGATTCCGCCCGCCCCACCCAGGAATCCCTGGCCTGCCTGCTGACCTCTTCCACCTGGTATCTACTCGACGGCCACGCCCGAGACCGCGGCTACGCCTTCGACCGCACCGCGACCGTCGCCGCCACTCTCGGACTGCTCTTCGCCACCGCCGCCGACCGCATCGGCCCGGGCGTAGCGCTGGGCGAGGGTGGCGCAGGTGAAGAGCTGGATCTGGTGGAAGAGCATGAGGGGCAGGACGATCAGGCCGATGGGGTGGCCCGCGAACAGGACCGAGGCCATCGGGAGGCCGGTGGCCAGGGACTTCTTCGAACCGCAGAAGGTGACGACGATGCGGTCGGCGCGGGAGAAGCCGAGTAGGCGACTGCCCAGCGAGGTGAGGGTGAGAACCACGGCCAGCAACGCCGCGCAGACCAGGGCGGTGGAGATGAGGGTGCGGGCGGAGAGGCCGTGCCAGATGCCTTCTGTCACACCGGCACTGAAGGCGGAGTAGACGACCAGGTAGACCGAGCCGCGATCGACGGTCTTGGTCGCGGCCGGGTGTCCGATGATCCAGCCCAGGTAGGGGCGCAGCAGTTGCCCGGCCAGGAACGGCAGTAGCAGTTGCACCACGATGGACAGCACCGCCGACGGCGAGATGTGCACGCCCGCGGTGGTACTCATGCACGCCATGACCAGCAGCGGGGTGGCGAAGACGCCGATCAGGTTGGACAGCGACGCACTGACCACCGCGCCCGCCACATTGCCGCGGGCCAGCGCGGTGAAGGCGATGGAGGATTGCACGGTCGAGGGGACCAGGCACAGGAACAGCACGCCGGTGTACAGGTCGGGGGTGAGCACCGAGGGCACCAGCAGCCGCAGGGCCAGGCCCAGCAGCGGGAAGAGCACGAAGGTGGCGGCCAGCACGCTGGCGTGCAATCGCCAGTGCTTCAATCCCGCCAGCGCCTCGCGGGGTTCCAGGCGCGCGCCGTAGAGCAGGAACAGCACCCCGATGGCGATCTTGACGGCCCACTCCAGCACGTCGGCGGCGGTCCCGCGCGCGGGCAGCAGGGCGGCCAGCGCCACGGTGGCGAGGATGCCCAGCATGAACGAGTCGATCCGGAATTTGGCGAGGAGCTGCACTCTTTCGACGGTAGGAGTCCGGGCATCGATCGCGATAGTCGTTCGATCCGTTATCTCCGATCGCGATGCGTGATAATTACCCGATGTTCGAACCCGAGCTGCTACGCACTTTCCTCGCCGTCGAGCAGGCCGGTGGCTTCACCGCCGCGGGCCGCCAGCTGGGCCTGCGCCAGTCCACGGTGAGCGGTCACATCGCCCGCCTCGAGCAGGCCGCCGGACGCGAACTGTTCCGCCGCGACACTCGAAATCTGGCACTGACGGCCGACGGCGCGGCCATGATCGGTTTCGCGCGCGCCATTCTCGACGCGCAGGCCCAGGCGCAGTCCTACTTCTCCGGTTCCACCCTGACCGGACTGGTCCGCCTCGGCACGTCCGACGATGTGATGGCCCGTGAGCTGCCCGACATCCTGGTGGAGTTCCAGCGCTCGCATCCCGGCGTGGATCTGGAGCTCACCGTCGGCCTGAGCGAGACGCTCAAGTCGCGCATGGCCGCGGGCGATCTGGACCTGGTCTTCGGCAAGCGTCTGCCCGGCGAGCGGCACGGCACCCTGCTGTGGCGGGATCGCCTGGTCTGGGCGGGTCGTTCGGCCGCAACGGAATTCGACGATCCGGTGCCGTTGGTCACCTACCCGAAGCCGAGCCTGACCCGGCAGCTGGCGCTGCGCGCGTTGAAGCACGCGGGCCGCACCTGCCGGGTCACCTGTGTCAGCGACAGCCTGCTGGGTCTGCGGGCCGCCGCGCTGGCCGGGCTGGGCGTGATCGTGCACGCCGCGGGTGTGCTGCCGGAGGGTCTGGTGCCGCTCACCGACCCGCGGCTGCCCGAGTTGGGGGATCTCGACTTCGTTCTCATGCACCGCCGCACCCGGCTCTCGGATCCGCAGCAGGCGCTGGCCGATGCCATCACGTCCAATGCCCGCCGCCTGGTAGGCGCTGCCGCCGGAGGCGTGCTCAACCCGCGCACGGCCGGAGCGAAGGCATAGGTATCGCCTATCAGTCCAGACCACGCGGTCGGCCATGTGACCGATGTGCCCGCCGGGAGCTGTAGGGTGCTTGAAATCCGACGTCGCGCCTCGGGGTGCGCGAGTCGAGCGGCAAGGCGGGCGGGCTGAAGCGTTCGGTGTTCAGCGTCTATCGAGCTCTGCAGAGTGTTTCACACATCTGAGGTGGGTTTGGTGTTGATCGGTGCGAGAACGGAAGAGCGTGCGGGCGTTGAGGATTCCCGCGCGGAGCGACCCGAGTGGGGCGCGCGGACCTGGTGGGTGCTGGCCTTCGGCGCGGTGCTGTCGCTGGTCCTCATCTTCCTGACGGTGGATCCGTGGCTGGACGAGGTGGGTTTCCTGGCCGGCGGCTTCGACGTCCACGTCTACCGCGACGGCGCGTGGAAGATCTACCACGACCACCCGCTCTACACCGAGACCACCCATCGCGGACTGTCCTACACCTACACCCCGTTCTCGACGCTGGTCTTCCTGCCGATCCTCGCGGTGCCATGGGCCATGGTCACGAATTCCTGGCTGGCACTGAACATTTGCGTGCTCTACGGCTGCGTCCTGTTGTGCTGGCGGGTCCTCGGCTACCGCCTCACCTGGCGGCTGGCCGGGCTCAGCGCGCTGCTGACCGCGACCTGCATGTTCCTCGAACCGATCCGCACGACCCTGTACTACGGGCAGATCAATCTGGTGTTGATGGCCTTGATCCTGTGGGATTTCGCGCGCCCGGAGCGCAGCCGATTACGCGGTATCGGTGTGGGTTTGGCCGCGGGCATCAAGCTGGTGCCGCTGTATTTCGTGGCCCAGTTCCTGGTGCTGCGGCAGTGGCGGGCGGCGGTGACGGCGTCGGCGGTCTTCGTGGCGACCATCCTGATCGCCGGTGCGGTGCTGCCGTCGGATTCCGAGCAGTACTGGACCAAGACGTTCTTCGAGTCCGACCGCATCGCCCCGGATACCCAGCCCGCCAATCAATCCCTGCGCGGGGCCATCGCGCATCTGACGGGCCATCAAGTCCCGCAATGGCTGTGGCTGCTGATCGCGGTGCCGGTGGCGATCGGCGGGCTGCTGCTCGCCGCGGCGCTGTACAACCGCGGCGAGAAGCTGCTCACCGTCACCCTCGCGGGCCTGACCTCGTGCGCGGTCTCGCCGTTCTCCTGGAACCATCACTGGGTCTGGTTCCTGCCGCTGTTCGTGTATCTGGTCCATCGCGCGCAAGCCGATCCGCGCTGGTGGTCGGCCGCCGGTTTCCTGTACCTGGCCACCGGCGCGTGGGCTTACCACTGGACCGATACCTGGGTGGTGGTCGGCTGGTTCCTGTTCCCGCCGTCCTGGCCCATCTCCCAGATCCTGTTGAACTGCTACGTGATCGTGTACGCGGTCATCGTGGGCTGCGTGGTCCACCGGCTGCGGCGCGGGCCGGGGCTCAGTACGGTGTAGCCCGATTCGCCTGCGCCCATTCCTTTTCGGCGTCGCTGCCGGTGGCCGGTGGCCACAGGCCCGCGATCATCCATTGATCGCGCGGGGTGTCCTCGATATGGAACTCCATGTGCAGCCCGCGATCGTGGGTGTAGGGGCGCATGACGCCGTCGAGATGCTCGGTCATGCGTTTGCGCCGCTCACCGTCGTCGAGGTGACGGGCGATGTGTTTGACCACAACGCGGACGGTGTCACCGGATGGCTTGCCGCCCACGAAGACCGAGGCGGCGGGCATCTCGTGGAACTGCACCACCACGTAGAAGGCGGGCAGCCCGACGCGGGTGTAGACCTCGGTGATATCGGCCGCGAAGTCCTGCTTGTCCTGCTCGGTGTAGGTGTCGGCGGGATGGTAGATCTGCCACAGCGGCATGGAAGTGTCTCCGTCTCTTCGGGTTTCAGCGGCGCAGTGCGAGGTTCTCGACGGGCCCGGACAGCGCCGCCTTCACCTGCCGGGTGAGGTCGTCGACGAGCACCTCGTTCTCGCCCTTCTCCAGTCCGTCGAGCACGGCGGTGGCGACCTGTGCGGGACTGATCTTCTCGGCGCTGATGGCCTTGACCATGTCGGTGTCGGCGAATCCGAGGTGCACCCCGACCACCTGGGTGTGCTGCCCGGCCAGCTCCGTGCGCAGTGAGTTGGTGAGCGACCAGAACGCCGCCTTGGACGCGCCGTAGGCCCCCGCGCCCGCGATCCACGACAGCACCGAGTGGATATCCACCAGTGCCCCACCGCCGTTCGCGGCCAGAATCGGCGCGAAAGTCTGCGCGATGCGCAGCGGGCCGATCACATTGGTCTCGAAAGTGGCTCGTACGGAGTCGATCTCGGCCGTCAGCAGCGGCGACGGGTACAGCACGCCCGCATTGTTGACGACGATGCCGACATCGGTGGCGCGGGCGGCGACGGCCGCGACGGACTCCGGATCGGTGACCTCCAGTGCGAGCGGCACCACCCGCGGGTCGGCGCTCGGCTCCGGATGGCGGGCCGTGGCGTAGACCTTGCTCGCCCCGCGGAGCAGCAGCTCGTCCACGAATGCCCGCCCGAGTCCGCGCTGCCCGCCGGTGACCAGGGCTACCGCGCCGTCGATATCGGTCATGTCGATGCCTCCCAGTTTTAGATTATGAGCATCATCTATCGATTAGATTATGAGCATCATCTATCCTGGGAAGCAAGACCGAAAAGGAGACCACCATGCCGCGATCCTCCCGAGCCCAGGCCGAGTCCCACCGCCAAGAGGTGCTGGACGCGGCCGCGGCGCTGGTCCGCCGACGAGGGGTGAACGGCGTGACCGTGCCCGAGGTGATGTCCGCGGCCGGGCTCACCCACGGCGGCTTCTACCGGCACTTCCAGTCCAAGGAGGACCTCCTCACCCAGGCGTGCGCCGCGGCCTACGAGGAGAAGAACCTGGAACGCGCGCAGATCCGCGCGGACGCGCCCGACGCGGCCACGGCGCGCCGGACCTTCCTCGAGCGCTACCTGTCCACCAAACATCGCGACGTCCCGTCGCACGGGTGCGGAATCGCCGCGCTCGCAGGCGATGTCGCGCGGACCGAGACCGGCAGCGCATTGCGGCAGACCTTCGCGAAGGGCCTGCACGAGATGCTCGGTCAGCTCGAAGACCTGGGCGAACGCTCCGGCGCGGGCGTCGAGGACGAGACGCTGGTGGAGGCCGCGCTGATGGCCGGCGCGCTCATGCTCGCGCGGGCCAGCGCCGGGGACGAGCTTTCCGAGCGCATTCTCGAGGCGGCCCGAGACCACCTCTTAGCCAACCGACCGGTCGGCTAACTAACCGCATCCGTTACGCAAGAGAGCCACAACCTATATCCGAATCGGGCCTTCGATGGGAATCCCTCTCTCGCATACCTTTCGCCAGCGAGGACCGAGGAGGACGCCATGACTGAGCCCGTGTGCATCGATTGCTGGCGGCGTGACAACCTCACGTTCACCCAGCGCCTGGATCCGGCCTACATCAAGCCGGGCCCGAAATTCCGATGCGCCATGCACCGCGCCCAATGTGAGGCCGAGGGCCTGCTGCCCGAGCGCACCGACCACCGTGAGGCGGCCTGACGATCACGGGGTCTCGATGACGAGACCCGTTCGAGCACCGCGCTTCTCACCCCACTCGTAGAGCGCGGTCAGCACCGGCGTCAGACTCCACCCCTCGTCGGTGAGTTCGTACTCGACCTGCGGCGGCACGGTGGGATGGGCCGTGCGCCGGACCAACCCGTCGGTCTCCAGCTCCCGTAACTGCTGGATCAGCATCTTCTCGCTGGTATCGGGCATGAGCCTGCGCAGCTCGCCATACCGGTGCACCCCCTCCTTGAGGTGCGCGAGAATCACCGGTTTCCACTTCCCGCCGATCAGATCGACGGTCACCTCCACCGGGCAGTTGTAGCGCTTGGCAGCCATATCCGACGGTAGCCGACGGGGCGGCCCGGATCAGTTGGGGCGCAGCACGACCAGGCCCGGGACGGTGGTCAGGTACTGGGTGAGGGGGCTGTCGACGACCTGGTTGTTGGCCGAGAGGGAGGAAGCGTTGCGGAACATGGGGCCGTTGGGGGTGTTGACGAAGATGCCGACGTGGGAGACGTCGAGTCCGGCCTCGTCGGTGTAGGCGCCCAGGAAGTCGCCGGTGTGGAGGTTGGAGATGACGGCGTTGTCCATGGCGGCACTGGGGATGTAGGTGATGTTGCGGTCGACCACCGGCAGACCGGGGAGGTAGTTGCCGCCACCGGCCTTCGCGTTCAGATGCTTGGTGACGGTGACCGCGGCGGGCGTCAGAGTGGCGGTGATGTCGTTGGCCGCGACCCGGTTCGTGTACGCCCAGTCGGTGAAGAAGTGCTTGCGGTGGGTGAACTCGACCTGGCTGTCGGTGTATCGGGTGGCGATGAGGTTCTGCACGAACTGGCCCCGATCGGCCGAGCGGCTCAGGGCCTCCACGTAGTCGAGGTAGGTGAAGCAGTCGACGCCGCGGAAGTCGATGACGAGTTGCTCGGGCTGAGCGGCCGAGCCGATGAGCATGTTCGCGCGGTAGGGAGTGCCGAGGAAACGGCCGGAGAGCTGCGCGAGGGCGTCGGCGCGGGGACCGGTGAGGGAGTTGCGCAGGGCCAGCAGATCGTCGAGTTGCCGGGACGTGGCGTCGTCCAGATTCGCGTCGGCGGGGGTGGCCATTGCCTGCGCGGGCAGCAGCGCGAGCCCGAAAACGAGCGTGACCAGCATCAGTAGTACGCGGGTGAAAGTGCGCAAAACCCCTCCATCAGAACGAGACGTGCAGACCGAACCTAACACCGAATTTCTGTCCCAGACAATCCTTCCACCGGCATGATTCCGTGCGTAGGCTGCGCACCATGATCACGACACCGGCTTCGCGGCAGCGCATCGCGGAGTTGCTCGACACCGAATCTACCGTCGTGGACGGGTACCTCGATGTGCTCGGCGCGGACACGCCACCCATCAAGGGGATCGGGCAGGCCGCCATGCGGGTGCCGCTGGTGTCCCGTATCTACGAACCCATCTGGCGCAATTTCTTCCGGCTGGCCATGGGCAGCAATGCCGTCGGCGTGCGCCGGGAGAAGCAGCGCGCGGTCGACTCGCTCGCGATCACCGAGGGCGCGCTGGTCCTCGATGTCGGGTGCGGGCCGGGACTGTTCACCCGGGCCTTCGGTGCGGCGGCCGGTGACACCGGGCTGGCAATCGGGCTTGACGCGTCGCCGTCCATGCTGGCCGAGGCCGCGCGGACCAATGCTGTCGGCGCGGTCGGCTTCGTGCGCGGCGACGCCGGGCGGCTGCCCTTCGCCGACAAGACCTTCGACGCCGTGGC
>NZ_JBSGBY010000166.1:0-14094 GCF_053601505.1 Nocardia sp. NPDC004722 | reverse complement strand
GGACTCTTCGCGCTGATCGCGGGCGTCGCCGCGCTGCCCGAGCACCTCGGGGATCGCACCGGCGGCCTCGACCTGGTCGGCGTGATCCTGGCCGGATCGGGCGTCGGCATGCTGGTCTACCCGCTCATGCAGGGACGCGAACTCGGCTGGCCCACTTGGAGTCTGGTGATGCCGGTGGCCGCGCTCGCGGTGCTCGCGGTGTTCGTCGCCCACCAGCGCGCCCGGACCGCCGCGGGCCGCGTGCCGCTGGTGCAGCTGAGCGTGTTCGGCCGCCGGTCCTACAGTGCCGGAGTGCTTTTCGAGACCGTGTTCTTCGTCGGCATCATCGGGTTCTCCCTCGGCCTGGGCCTGATGCTGCAACTCGGCTTCGGCTACAGCCCGATCGGCGCGAGCATCGCCATGGCCGCCTGGGCGCTCGGCTCCTTCTTCGGCTCCGCCATCGGCGCGGAAGCGCCCAAGCTGGGCCGCAAGGTGCTGCACCTGGGCGTCGGCGTCATGACCGTCGGACTGGCCGCGCTCTACCTGGTGCTGCGAGTGGTCGGCAGCGGCCTCAACGCCTGGGAGATCGCGGGCCCGCTGCTGGTCGTCGGCTTCGGCATGGGCATGGTGTTCGTCCCGATGTTCAGCATCATCATCGGCGAAATCCAGGACCACGAGGTGGGTTCCGCGTCCGGGCTGCTGGAGTCGGTGCAGCAGCTGGCCGGCGCCCTGGGCGTCGCGGTGCTGGGCACGGTGTTCTTCAACGCCTTCACCCACCTCGGCGGCAGCCCGCGCGGCAACGCCCTGACCGGCATGGAGCACGTCACCCTGGTCGGCATCGGGCTCGGCATCACGGCTTTCGGGCTGGCGTTCCTGCTGCCTCGAGCCGTCCGAGAAACTCACTGATGAGCGTGGCGATCTCGGAGACGTGAGTCTCCAGGGCGAAGTGCCCGGTGTCGAACAGATGAAGTTCGGCATCGGGCACATCGCCCGTATAGGCGTATGCGCCGGGCGCGGGGAAGAACATGTCGTTCGCGCCCCAGACGATGAGGGTCGGGGGAGTGTACTTCCGCAGCCAGGACTGCCATTCCGGGTAGCGGGCCACATTCGACTTGTAGTCGAAGGCCAGGGCTACCTGGGCATCCTTGCGGCCGGGGAGGTCCAGGTAGTGCTGATCCAGGGTCCAGGCATCGGGACTCAGGAGGGTGGAGTCGGGGACGCCGCCCTCGTAGGCATTGCCGTTCTGGACCACCAGACCCGTGATCCACTCCGGATGCCGGGTGGCCGCCAGGCGCAGGCCGATGGGCGCACCGAAATCGAAGATGTACATGGCGAATTGGGTCAGGCCCAGCCGCTGGACGAAACCCTCGGCGATGTCGGCCAGCCGGTCGAAGCTGTAGTCGAAGTCCCCGGGCGCGGCGGTGTTTCCGAACCCCGGTTAGTCGGGCGCGATGAGCCAGTAGCGGTCGCCGAGCGCGTCGATCAACCGGCGGAACTGGTGCGAGGCCGTGGGAAAGCCGTGTAGCAGCAACAACACCGGCCCCTCGGCGCTGATCTGCTGGAAACGCCCGAGCCGCCAATGGTGCTCACCCGACCGCTGCGGCAACCGCGTCCGGGTCGCCCGCTACTACCAGCGCCACAAGGCCGACTGATTTCCTGGGGTCGACTGATTTCATCCGAGCTTCCGGGCACGTTCATCGAATTGCCGGGCGCGCCGATGAGTTTCGCGCAAGTGTCTCGTCGTACCTTCGGGATGCCGCAGCATCCCGACTGTCGATCGAGGAGTACAGCTATGCCCGCGATGAACCCGTACCTGCTGTTCAACGGCAATGCCGAGGAAGCGATCACCTTCTACCAGTCCGTGTTCGGCGGTGAACTGACCATCACCCGCTTCCGCGATATGGGCGAGACTCCCGCCGACATGCCCGAGGAAGTGCTCAACCGGGTCGCCAACGCACAGTTGCCGTTGAGCGAGACCAATATCCTCATGGCCTCCGACACCCCGCCCGGCAATGACATCGACAACTCCAAGCCGGGATTCACCGTGCAGGTCGAGGCTGGGTCCGTCGCGGAGGCCGAGGGCTACTTCAACCAGCTCGCGCCCGGCGGCACCGTGGACATGCCGTTCGGGCCGGTGCAGTGGGCCGAGACGTTCGGGATCGTCACCGACAAGTTCGGGACGCCGTGGATGATCAACTACACCGGCAACGCGCAGATGTGAGTCACTCCGGCGGCGCGAACCGCTCGGCCGCCAGGTCGCGAAAACGTTGTGCCGCCACCGGCAGATAGGCATCCTGCCGCCAGATCACGTGCAGTGTGCGGCGGCAGAAGGTGTCGTCGATGTGCAGCCAGGCGACCGGCGGGCCCGGGTAGTCGCGTGCCATGGATGGCAGCAGGCCGATGCCGAATCCGGTGGCGATCAGGTTGCGCAGGGCCGCCGGTTCGTCGCCCTCGCAGGCGATGTTCGGACGCAGCCCGGCGCGGCAGAAGATGCGATCGAGCACGGTGCGCTGCCAGTAGTCGGGTGAGGTGGTGATGAAGGCTTCCTCGGCCAACTCGGCCACCGTGACCCGTTCCCGATGTGCCAGATGATGATTCGGCGATACCGCGAGCAATACCTCCTCTTCCAGTAATGCCCGCTGGCCCACGCCCGGGACGTCCACCGGCGTGGAGACCAGCCCGAGGTCGAGTCCGCCCGCCGTCAGCCGGGCGGTCACCTGCTCGGTGGTGCCCGAGAAAAGCTGCACACGCACACCGGGATACGCCTGCACGAAGTCCGCTACCACCCGCTGGACCACCACCAGATTTTCCGCGCCGATCGCCACCGAACCCTCGTTCAGCCCGGCCAGGTCGGACAGTTCCCGCCGGGCGCTGTCGAGCTCGTCGAGGGCGCGGTCCACGCGTTCGAGAAAGGCCGCCCCGAATCGGTTCAGTCGCAGCCGCCGACCCTGCCGGTCGAAAAGCGGCACCCCCAGCTCGGATTCGAGCCGGGTGATGGTCCGGCTCAGCGACGGCTGCGCCACCCGCAGCTCCTCCGCCACCCGGGTGATGTTCTCGGTGCGGGCCACCATCCGGAAATACCGCAGCTGTAGCAGATCCATGCTCATAACCCTAGAGGCATTGCCGTATAGCGATTTTGGTCGTTGAAGGTATGACTGGACGGCCATACCTTCAGGATATGACCGCGTTGCGCCCCACCGCCCCACCCGAGTTCACCATCGCGCCGCCCGAATCGACTTCCACCCCAACCGAATCCACCACCACCGCGGGCAAGCCGTGGATCACCCTGGCGGCCGTCACCGGCGGTCAGTTCCTGGCGGTGCTGTCCACCACCGTCATGAGCGTGGCGCTGCCGACCATCGGCCGCGACCTGCACGCCGATGGCACGGCCGCCGAGTGGATCGTCAACTCCTATGTCCTGGTCTACGCCAGCCTGCTGATGCTCAGCGGCGGGCTCGGCGACCGCTACGGCCGCAAAGGCGTATTCCTGCTGGGCATGCTGGCCTTCGCCCTCGGCGCGCTCATCGCGGGTCTGGCTCCGAGTGTCCCGATCCTGTTGGCGGGCCGCGTCATCCAGGGCATCGGCCCGGCCCTGCTGGTTCCCACCAGCCTGGCCATGGTGCGGGCGGCGTTCCCGGACGAACGCGAGCGCGCGGTCGCCATCGGCGCCTGGTCCACCTCGTCGGGTCTGGCGCTGGCGGTGGGCCCGATCCTCGGCGGCATCGTGGTCACCGGTCTGGGCTGGCGCTGGGTGCTGCTGCTGAATGTGCCGCTGGTCGCGGTGTTCGCCACGGCAGCCGCCCTGATCGTGCCGCGGCTGCCGCGTACACCCGTCGTCGGCCGATTCGATTGGCAGGGATCGGTATTGACCGCGATCGCCGTCGCGGCCCTCTCGTTCGGATTGATCGAGGGCAGGCAGCTGGGCTGGACCTCGGTACCCGTGCTCGGCGCGTTCGCCCTGTCCGTCGTCGCGATGATGGCCTTCGTGAGCTGGGAACGGCGGCACAGTGATCCCCTCGTGGATCTCACCCTCTTCGGCAATCGCTCCTTCACCGCGGCGAATCTGGCCGGTGCCGTCGCCTTCTTCGCCTTCATCGGGCTGATCGTCTACCTGAGCGCGTTCTTCCAGCAGGTGCAGGGCCATTCGGCCGTCCGAGCCGGACTCGACGTGTGCGCCATCGGCGTGGCATTCGCGCTGGCGACACCGATTTCGGGGCGGCTGGTCGGTCGTGTCGGGGCGCGGTGGCCCATGGTGGCCGGGCTGACCCTCGCCGGTGTCGCGGTAGTAGGCCTGCTCGGCGTCCGGTCCGACACGGGCATCGGCTCCGTCTGGTGGATCCTGGCGATCGGCGGGTTCGGCATCGGCCTGTGCCTGACCCCGATGACCGCCACCGCACTCGCCGCCGTGCACCCGCATCGCGCCGGTATGGCGTCCTCGGTGCACAATTCTCTCCGCCAGATCGGTCAGGTGCTCGGAGTTGCTGTACTCGGGGCGCTGGCATATTCCGGTTCGGGACTGAGCATGACCGGGCTGCATCACGCCTTCGCGGTCGCGGGTGGCAGCCTGCTGGTCATGGCGGTGATCGCCGCCCTGGCGCTGCGGGTCGAGACCCGTTGAGACCGGGTGTCACGCTTCCGTAATTCTTTGAACCGGTTCACGAGCCGACCCGCGCAGTAGGGTCGGTTTCGTGGCGGATCGCGGATTACGAACGGCCTGCGGAATCGTCGCGGGCGGTGTCACCCTGGCTACGGCGGAACTGGTATCGATACTGGTCAGCCCCGACAGCACGCCGTTGGAGGCGGTCGGCGGGTGGATCGTCGACCACACGCCGGACGGGTTCCGGGAATGGGTCATCGGCCTGGTCGGGACCAATGACAAACTGTTGCTGTTCGTGTGCATGGGAATCGTCGCGATCCTGCTGGCCGCGGTGGCCGGGAATCTGGAGCGGGAGCGGCGGCCGCTCGGGTCGATTCTGTTCGGGCTCTTCGGGTTGCTGTCCACGCTGGCCGCGCTCGGGCGTCCCAACTCCTCCTGGACCTGGGCCCTGCCTTCGATTCTCGGCATGATCGCCGGAATCCTGTTGCTGCGCAGCCTGACCGAGCGGGTCACCCGGTACGGCGAGCGGGAGGCGGCCGCGGCGAACGGGGAAACGCCCGAAGCACAGCGGCTTTCACCCGCCGAACTGGCGGTGGAACGGCGGCTGGTGGTGCGCGGGGTGGTGATCGCGGGCGTGGCCGCGGCGGTCGGCGGCGTCGCCGGGCGGATCATCGGCCTGCGCTCGCGGGATGTGTCGGCCGAGCGGGCCGATATCCAGTTGCCCACACCGGCCACCCCGGAGCCGTCGGTGGAACCCGGTGCGGACCTGAGGATCCCCGGGCTGACCCCCTACCTCACGCGCAATGCCGACTTCTATCGCATCGACACCGCCCTCACCGTGCCGCAGGTCAGCAAGGACGACTGGTCGCTGCGCGTCCACGGCATGGTCGATCGCGAGATCCGTTTGACCTACGCCGATCTCAGCGCCAAGACCCCCATCGAACGGCTGGTCACGCTCGCCTGCGTCTCCAATCCGGTGGGCGGCGACCTCATCTCCAACGCGCGCTGGCTGGGATACCGGCTCGACGAGATCATCGCCGCGGCCGGACCCCACCCCGACGCCGACATGGTGCTCTCGCGCAGCGTCGACGGATTCACCGCGGGCAGCCCGCTGGCCACCCTGATGGACGGCCGCGACGCCATGCTCGCCGTCGGCATGAATGGTGAACCGCTGCCCACCGCGCACGGTTATCCCGCACGGCTGGTGGTGCCGGGGCTGTACGGATATGTGTCGGCCACCAAATGGGTGACCGAACTGGAGATCACCAGATTCGATCGGGCCGAGGCCTTCTGGACCCGGCGCGGCTGGTCGGCGAAGGGCCCGATCAAGACCGAATGCCGCATCGACACCCCCCGCGCGCACGGCACCTTCGACGCGGGCAAGCTCACCGTCGCCGGGGTCGCGTGGGCGCAGCATCGTGGCATCCGCGGCGTGGAAGTCCGTGTCGATCAGGGGGACTGGCAGCCCGCCCGGCTGGCCGTAGCGCCCTCCGCCGACACCTGGGTGCAGTGGGCCTTCGACTGGAACGCCACCGGATCCGGCATCCACACCCTCTGGGCGCGCGCCACCGACGGCACCGGCGAGACCCAGACCGATCAGCAGGCAGACGTGGTCCCCGATGGCGCGACCGGATATCCCTCGCTCACCGTGCGAATCAACTGAGATCCCTTCAGCGGGGCGGAGATCTTCTGTCTATCGGGGCAGAGTTACGAGTGGGTCAGGTGCGGGCGGGGGATGCGTGGGTCGGGCGCGGCGCGCCGGTGCTGCGCGGGAGAAAGTTCCGAACGGCTCGTTTGTCGGCGTGCGCGGTTTACGATCGGCGCGGCAGCCGTCGCCCAGCTCGTCCGATTCCAGGAGCCGAGCCGATTCCGTAGTCGAGGGAGCGCGCATGACCGGAGTACTGGAATGGGCGCGGGCGGAAAACCTGCAGCCCGAACCGATCACGCTCGACGTCTGGAAGAAGCTGCCCCGCGACTTCTGCCGGCTGGTCGAGGTGGTCAACGGCGACGTGGTGCGCGCCGAGCACCCGCCGCTGGCGCAACGCAATGCCGCCCGCCGCCTGGCCTCCATGCTCGAGGCCGCCGCCGAAACCCATATGAGCCGCTACAACGACGGCTGGCTCTATGTCGGCGTCGACCAGGACGTGCTGCTGTGGGAATCACCGCGCCTGACCGTCCGCCGCCCCGACGTGGTGCTGTTCGCCTGCGCCCCAGCCGATGTCGGGCCCATCCAGGCCCCGCGCGTGAAGATCGCCATCGAGGTGGTGTCCCCGGCCACCGAACGCGTCGACACCACCGACAAACAGGCCGAGTACGCGCTCGCCGGAATCCCTTGGTACTGGCTGGTCTACATGGATCGCGACCGGGTGCACGCCATCCAGACCCATGTGCTGGTGCTCGGCCACTACCGGCCGCACCGCCGGTTGCACCCGTTCGTCGGCGAGACGCTGATGGACATGCCCATCGAGATCCGCATCGACTGGACCCGGCTGATCGGGCTCATCCTCTGAATCGAGCAGCCCTGCTGAACTGACAAGCGCTGCCCACCGGGAGAACTCGGCGGGCAGCGCTTCTCGGTCGAGCGGTCGCTCAGTGCGCCCCGATATTGGCCTTCGCCATATCGTTCTGCGGACCACCGGCCTTCTTGCCGAACCCGACGAACAGCGCCGAGGCGGCGACACCGATCAACAGGATCAGGGCGGGCAGGTACATGGTCTGGCTCAGCGCCGTGCTGATCTTCTCCAGCAGCGATGCCTTCAGCGCCGGATCCTGGATGTGGCTCAGCCCGCCGCCGCCGGTGCCCTCACCGATCGGCCCGCTCGGAAGTCCCTGCGCCGCAATGCGGGAGGTGAGCAGCGCGCTGATCGCGGCCGAACCCAGCACCGACCCGACCTGACGGGTGGTGTTGTAGACGCCCGCGCCCGCACCGGCCTGCTGCACCGGCAGGTTGTGGGTGGCGGTGGTGCCCAGCGGGGCCCAGATGCAGGCATTGGCGATACCCGCGAGGCCACCGACGATCATGAACACCGCGATCGAGCCGTCCGGCTTCATGAGCGCCGCGAACGCGAACAGGGTGGCCGAGAACAGCGCGAAGCCGATGGTCGGAATGATGCGCGGCGGCGTCTTGTCCGAGATCTTGCCGATGATCGGCGCGAAGATACCGGTCAGGATGGCCATCGGCGCGAACACCAGTGCCGAGCGCGTGGGCGTCAGCCCGTGCACCTGCTGCAGGTAGAAGTAGGCGGGCACGAACACGCCCGTCACCGAGGCGCCCATGGACGCGATCGCCACATTGCCCAGCGCGAAGTTGCGGTCCTTGAACAGGCTCAGCGGCACCAGCGGCTCACCGGTATTGCGCGCCTGGTTGAGCACGAACAACCCCAGCACCACCAGACCCGCGACGATCATGCCCCAGATCAGCGCATCCCAGTGCCGGGTATTGCCCTCTTGGATGCCGAACACCAGCAGGAACATGCCGACCGCCGAGAGCGCCACGCCGACGAAGTCGAACTTGTGCTGATGGGTCTCCAGCGACGGCACCAGCCAGAGCGCCAGCCCGAAGGCGATGACACCGATCGGCACGTTCACGTAGAAGATCCACTGCCAGCCCTGCCAGTCGACGAGCACGCCGCCCAGGATCGGGCCGACCAGCGTGGCCAGGCCGGCCACGCCGCCCCACAGGCCCATGGCCGCGCCGCGCTTGTCCGGCGGGAAGGTGCGCATGATGACCGCCATGGTCTGCGGCGTCATCAGCGCCGCGCCCAGACCCTGCACCGCGCGCGCCGCGATCAGCATGTCGACGGTGGTCGACTTGGCACACCACAGACTGGCCAGGGTGAACACGGCCAGGCCGACGAGATAGACGTTCTTGGGGCCGAAGCGATCCCCGAGCCGGCCGGTGACCAGCAGCGGCACCGCGTAGGTCAGCAGGTAGGCCGAGGTCACCCAGATGACCTTGGAGACATCGGCGTTCAGGTCCTTCATGATCGCAGGATTGGCCACCGCGACGATGGTCATATCCAGCAGGATCATGAAGAATCCGACCACCAGGGCGTATAGCCCCAGCCACGGATTGCGTTGAGTGTTCATGGATTCCGATTCCTGTCTCGGAAGGGCGGCCGCGGACGGCTACCGGGAGAGTTGAAGTGGGGGAACCGCGGTCGGCGGTGGTGAGCTATCGGGCACCACCCCTCCGGACGACGGCGATGTCCTCGTCGGTCAGTCCTGCGGCCCAGTCGGCCCCCATGGTCGCGGCGGGCGGATCCGCACGCTCGCCGGTGTCCTGGCAGAAGTCGTCCCAGACCAGCTCGCCGCTCTCGAGTTCGGCGATGAAGCCGCGCAGCCATTCGGCCTCGGCGGCCTGGACGGCGCGGATGTACTCGACCTCGATCCAGAAGCGGCGTGGCACCTGCCTGCTCAGCACCATCCCGCGGAGCGCGTCGAGTTCCGCGATCCGGCTCTCGATCCAGGTGACGCGTTCGCGCACGAGCGCGACGACATCGTCCACGGGCAGATTGTGCGCCTCCGCCAAGGCCACCGGGAACACCGGGTACTCGTTCACCGGTTGCCGCATGATCTCCGCGACTCGGCTCCGCAAAGCCTCCCGACCAGCGGATTTGATGCGATAAATGGTGCGTTCGGGCCGGTTCCCGGCCCGGTCGGTGCCTTCGGCGACGACCAGTTCCTGATCGGCCAGCCGGGCGACGGTGTGATACAGCGACCCGGGCTTGATCTTCACCAGCTCGTCCTCGTGCCGATGCAAAAGCACCTGATACATCTCATACGGATGCATCGGCCCTTCTTCGAGCAGGGCCAGCACCGCGATGGCCAAGGGTGTCAGCGTAGGTACCGCCTTGTTCACCGTCTCCTCCTCCGCGCCAAATATTCCACGTGGAATATACGACGTGGAACATGCCGGAAGCAACCAGCCCCTCGCTCCACTGGCTTGGGACATCAAGACAAGACCGAATCCCCTGTGGAACAGGCGGACTCGGCGGGCGGGTTCGTCCATCGCCGGATTGTGTCTACCTCGGACTATAGGATCGAGCTGTCGCCGTCCGCTGTGCGAGGAGCGCACCATGTCTGAACTGTTCGATTGGGCTCGAGTGGAAAATCTGCAGCCGGAACCGATCACGGTCGAGATCTGGAAGAAGCTACCCGAAGAGTTCTGCCGTCTGGTCGAGGTCGAGAACGGTCAGGTGGTGCGGGCGGAATCGCCGGTTCGGTCGCATCAAGCCGCGCAGCGCAAGCTTGCGGAGATACTTGACGCGGCGATTTCCGCATACATCGATCGGTATCATGGCGACTGTCTTGATGTGAACACAGACTTCGATGTCCTGCTGTGGGAGATGCCACGGACCACAATCAGACGTCCAGATGTAGCGATATTCGATTGTGCACCCGAGGAACTTCGTCCGCTGCCGGGGTCTCTGGTGAAACTGGCCATCGAGATCCTTTCGCCCGGAACGGAAAACGTCGATCTCGTGGTGAAAAAGGCGGAGTATGCCAGGGCTGGAATCCCCTGGTACTGGATCGTCACTGTCGGTGAGAACCGTGTGCAGATGATCGAGATCTATGTGCTTGACCATGCGCTCGAGCAGTATCGACCGTATCGGAAACTCGTTCCCGAGGAACAGGCGACCGTCGTGGACGTGCCCATTGAGATCGCAATCGACTGGAATCGGCTGGGTGTGCTGACTCGGTAGCGGCCAGTCCCCATAAGCTTGTAACCGGCGCGGGGCCGGATCTCGGTGAGAGATCCGGCCCCGCAACGTTGTTCGGGAGATCTAGACGGTCGGGGCGAAGGCCTCGTTGACGATCTCCGCCTGCTCCACCGCGTGCACCTTGGACGAACCCGAGGACGGGGCCGACATGGCGCGGCGCGAGATGCGGCGCAGCTTGCCGAAGCGGGCCGGGAGGATCTCCGGGAGGTTCAGGCCGAAGAAGGGCCAGGCGCCCTGGTTGGCCGGTTCCTCCTGGACCCACGCCAGATCGCCGGCGTTGGGGTACTGCTCCAGGGCCTCGTTGAGGCGGAACTTCGGGATCGGGTACAGCTGCTCGACGCGCACGATGGCCACGTCGTCGCGGTTGTGCTTGTTCTTCTCGGCCACCAGCTCGTAGTAGATCTTGCCGGAGGTGAGCAGCACGCGCTTGACCTTGGAACGGTCGCCGTTGCCCGACTCGTAGGTGGGCTCCTCGAGCACGGTGCGGAACTTGTTGTCGGTGAAGTCCTCGACCTCGGACACGACAGCCTTGTTGCGCAGCATGGACTTCGGGGTGAACACCACCAGCGGGCGGCGGATGCCGTCCAGGGCGTGGCGACGCAGCAGGTGGAAGTAGTTGGACGGGGTGGACGGGACCGCCACCGTCATCGAACCCTCGGCACACAGCTGCAGGAAGCGCTCGATACGACCCGAGGTGTGGTCGGGACCCTGGCCCTCGTGACCGTGCGGCAGCAGCAGCACGACCTCGGAGAGCTGACCCCACTTGGCCTCACCGGAGGAGATGAACTCGTCGATGATGGACTGCGCGCCGTTGACGAAGTCACCGAACTGCGCCTCCCACAGGACGAGCGCGTCCGGGTTGCCCAGCGAGTAGCCGTATTCGAAACCGACCGCGGCGTACTCCGACAGCGCCGAGTCGTGCACCGCGAACCAGCCCGGGTTCTTGGACCCGATGTTGTGCAGCGGCGTGTACTCGTCACCGGTCTTGCGGTCGATGATCACCGAATGCCGCTGCGAGAAGGTGCCGCGGCGCGAGTCCTGACCGGTCAGGCGCACGGCCTTGCCCTCGTCGATGAGCGTGCCGAAGGCCAGCAACTCGGCCATGGCCCAGTCGACCTTGCCCTCGTAGGCCATCTCGCGGCGCTTCTCCATCACCGGCTTGACGCGCGGGTGCACGGTGAAGCCCTCGGGCACGTTCACGAACGCGTCGCCGATGCGCTGCAGCACCGTCTTGTCCACGGCCGTAATGAGGTTCGGCGGCAGCTGCTGCTCTTCCTCGATCGACTCCGAGGCCTCCGGCGGGAACTTCTCCAGATCGCGCACCTCGTTGAAGATCCGCTCCAGCTGGCCCTGGTAGTCGCGCAGGGCGTCTTCGGCTTCCTTCATGGAGATGTCGCCACGGCCGATCAGCGATTCGGTGTACGCCTTGCGCACCGAACGCTTGGTGTCGATCACGTCGTACATGCCCGGCTGGGTCATCGACGGGTCGTCGCCCTCGTTGTGGCCGCGCCGGCGGTAGCAGATCATGTCGATCACGACGTCGCGCTTGAACTTCTGCTTGTAGTCGACGGCCAGCTTGGCCACCCACACACAGGCTTCCGGGTCGTCGCCGTTCACGTGGAAGATCGGCGCGCCGATGAACTTCGCGATGTCCGTGGAGTATTCGGTGGAGCGCGAGAACTCCGGCGCGGTGGTGAAGCCGATCTGGTTGTTCACCACGATGTGCACGGTGCCGCCGGTGCGGTAGCCGCGCAGACCCGACAGGTTCAGCGTCTCGGCCACGACACCCTGACCGGCGAAGGCCGCGTCACCGTGCAGCATCAGCGGCACGACCGAGAACTCGCGCGCCTCCTCGCCCTTGGTGACGATGTCTTCCTTGGTGAGCAGATCCTGCTTGGCGCGCACCAGGCCCTCGAGCACCGGGTCGACGGCCTCCAGGTGCGACGGGTTGGCGGTCAGCGAGACCTCGATCTCGTTGTCGCCGAACATCTGCAGGTAGGTGCCGCGCGCACCGAGGTGGTACTTCACGTCGCCGGAGCCGTGGGTGGCGGCCGGGTTCATGTTGCCCTCGAACTCGGTGAAGATCTTCGAGTAGGGCTTGCCGACGATGTTCGCCAGCACATTGAGGCGACCGCGGTGCGGCATGCCGATCACGACCTCGTCGAGGTTGTACTCGGCGCACTGGTCGATGACGGCGTCCATCATCGGGATGACCGACTCCGCGCCCTCGAGCGAGAAGCGCTTCTGGCCAACGTATTTGGTCTGCAGGAAGGTCTCGAACGCCTCGGCCGCGTTGAGCCGCGACATGATGTACTTCATCTCGGCGACGGTCGGCTTCGCGTGCTTCTGCTCCACGCGTTCCTGAATCCACTTGAGCTGCTCGGGATCCAGGATGTGGGTGTACTCCACACCCACGTGGCGGGCGTAGGCGTCGCGCAGGATGGACAGCACGTCGCGCAGCTTCATGCGCTCCTGGCCGTGGAAGCCCGCGACATTGAATTCGCGGTCCAGGTCCCACAGGGTCAGGCCGTGCTGGGTGACGTCCAGGTCCGGGTGCGAGCGGAACTTGTCCTTGACCAGCCGTAGCGGATCCGTGTCGGCCATCAGGTGGCCGCGGCTGCGGTAGGCGTTGATCATCTCCTGCACGCGGGTCGACTTGTCGATGCCGCGTTCCTGAATGTCCTTGCGCCAGCGCACCGGCTCGTAGGGGACACCCATGCCGTGGAAGATCTCGTCGTAGAACTCGTCGGAGATCAGCAGGTTGTGGACGGTGCGCAGGAAGTCGCCGGACTCCGCGCCCTGGATGATGCGGTGGTCGTAGGTCGAGGTGAGGGTCATCAGCTTGCCGATGCCCATCTCGGCCAGCTGACCGTCGCTCATGCCCTGGAACTCGGCCGGGTACTCCATGGCGCCCGCGCCGATGATCGCGCCCTGGCCCGGCATCAGACGCGGCACCGAGTGATTGGTGCCGATGGTGCCCGGGTTGGTCAGCGAGATGGTGACGCCGAAGAAGTCGTCGTTGGTCAGCTTGCCGTCGCGCGCGCGGCGCACCACGTCCTCGTAGGCGCTGTGGAACTGCGCGAACGTCATGACCTCGGTGTTCTTGATGGCCGCGACCGCCAGCGAACGGCTGCCGTCCTTGCCCTTGAGGTCGATGGCCAGACCCAGGTTGGTGTGCGCCGGGGTGACCGAGTTCGGCTTCCCGTCGACCTCCGCGAAGTGCCGGTTCATGTTCGGGAAGGCCTTGATGGCCTGCACGATCGCGTAACCCAGCAGGTGGGTGAAGGAGATCTTGCCGCCCCGGGTGCGGGCGAGGTGGTTGTTGATGACCAGACGGTTGTCGATCATCAGCTTGGCCGGGATGGCCCGCACCGAGGTGGCGGTGGGGATGACCAGCGACGCCGACATGTTCTTGACGATGGCCGCGGCGGGACCACGCAGCACCTTCGTCTCGTCCTCGGCGGCGGGCTTCGGACCGCCGGAGGTCGGGGCCGCGTTGGACGCGGGAGCGGGAGTGGTCTGCGGGGCTCGAACCTGCGCGGGGGCCGGAGTCGGCGCGGGCGCGGGAGCGGGGGTGGGGACAGGGGGAGCGACGGGGGCGACGGGGGTCGCGGCGGCGGGTGCCGGAGCGACGGCGGCGGCCGTCTGGCTGTTATTACCAATCTCGGCCGTGTTCTCCGGCGTGTAGTCCGCCAGGAACTCGTGCCAGCTCTCATCGACGCCGTGACCCCGACCGGTATCCGCACCACCGACGGCCGCCACCACGAGGTCGACCTGATCGTGCTGGCCACCGGC
>NZ_JBSGBY010000165.1:0-14113 GCF_053601505.1 Nocardia sp. NPDC004722 | reverse complement strand
CCACCGAATTCCTGGAATCGTTCGGCCCGACACTGTTTCTCCTTCCACCGTTGCGCCGCAATATGTTCGGACTGTCGGGCTGGGAAAGATTCAGTGCGGCAAGGGATCGGCTCGACGGACTCATCGACGCCGAGGTGGCGCGGCGGCGCGCGGACGGCGGCGGCCAGGAGGACCTGCTCGCCCTGCTGCTGGGCGCCCGCTACGAGGACGGCAGTGCCATCACCGACCTCGACCTGCGGGAGCAGTTGCGCACCCTGCTGGTCGCTGGGCACGAGACCACCGCGACCACACTGGTCTGGGCGCTCTACCGGCTGCACCGCGAACCGGCCGCACTGGACCGGCTGCTGGACGAATTGGCCTCGGCCGGAAGCGATCCGGATCCGGCGACGCTGATGCAGCTGCCGTATCTGGACGCGGTGTGCCAGGAGACGCTGCGGCTGCATCCACCGGTACCGATCGTATTGCGCAGGCTGACCGGTGATTTCACCCTGCGGGACGTGCCGCTGGTGGCGGGGGACACCATGGGGATCTCGGTGCAGCTGCTGCACACCGATCCGGCGGTGTGGCCGCGACCGCGGTCGTTCCGGCCGGAGCGGTTTCTCGAACGGCGCTACAGCCCCTTCGAGTTCGCGCCGTTCGGCGGCGGCCACCGGCGGTGCGTGGGCGCGACGCTGGCCGACTATGAACTTCGAATTGTGTTGGCTACTGTACTGACCGGGGTGCGGCTGCGGCTCGCGCCCCGCTTCGCCCGCTTCGGCGCACCGCTGTCGGTGCCGCACACGATCACGGTCGGGCCGCGCTCGGCGATCAGGTTCGACGTTCAACCCTGAAGCGGCATCCGTGATTTCGATCACAGTGAGGTTTCGGGAAGCGATCACTCCGAAACCGGCCGCAGCGGTGTCACTTTCGGGGAATCGCCGACGCCAACGGCGCAGACACGCCACCCGGGCAACCCACCCGCACCGATGTGACGCGGCACACACCGATGAGTCGGTATGCATAACTGGCACAAGCCAATTGGCTTGCGGGACGGATCGCTGTAGTAATGGAGCCGGGGTTGGGACCTGCGCGGGTGAACTGCGCCCGCAGTCTTGCGTGTACGAAGATCTGAGAGGACCTTGCTGTGCTGCTTACCCGCTATCGGAGAACGGGACTGATCGCCCTCGCCGCTGTCGCGGCGACCGGAGCAGTGGTGGTGGCACCGGCATCGGCGACCCCGCTATGGCCGGGCGGCCCCGAACTCCCGGGTGTGCCGTCGGCCGTCATGCCGCAGCCGGAGAACGGCTCGCTGCCCACCGATCCGAACGCCAACGCGCCGATCCCGCCCGCCAACTTCGCGGCCCCGAACGTCAGCCCCGGCGACGGGGATGTGGTCGGCGTGGCCATGCCCGTCATCATCAACTTCAAGGACCCGGTCAGCGACCACGCCGGCGCCGAGAAGGCCATTCGCATCACCTCCACCAACAAGGTGAACGGCCACTTCTACTGGATGGGCGACAAGCAGGTGCGCTGGCGGCCGGAGGACTTCTGGCCGGCGGGTTCCAAGATCACCGTCCAGGCGGGCGACACCAAGGTGGCCTACGAGATCGGTGACGAGTTCATCGCCACCGCCGACGACGCCACCCACCAGATCACCGTCACCCGCAACGGCGAGGTCGTGAAGACCATGCCCACCTCCATGGGCAAGAAGGGGCACGAGACCCCGAACGGGACCTACATCGTCAGCGAGAAGAACCGCAAGATGATCATGGATTCCTCGACCTACGGTGTGCCGGTGACCGATCCGCAGGGCTACAAGCTCGAGGTCGAGTACGCCACCCGCATGTCCAACAGCGGCATCTTCGTGCACGCCGCCCCGTGGAGCGTTGCGCAGCAGGGCTATTCGGACACCTCGCACGGCTGCCTGAACGTCTCCACCGAGGACGCCAAGTGGTTCCAGGAGAACGTGAAGAAGGGTGACCCGGTGATCGTCAAGAACTCCATCGGCACCTTCAGCACCGGCGACGGCTGGGGCGACTGGAACTGAGTTCCGACGTTCGACAAGAAGGGCCCCGCTCATTCGAGCGGGGCCCTTCGTCTTGCTGTTGGTCGATCGTTCACGTGGTTTTGGTCACCAAATCAATTGGGCTTTCGTACCATTCGTCCCATGTCCGCGCCCCCTTCTGGTGTGTCCGGTGAACAGTCGGTGGCGCGTGTCGACCGACAGTTAAGCGACCTCCCATCTGGAATTAACCAGTCATTAGCCATCGGCCGTAAAGCTGCGCGGGTGCGAACATGGCCCGAACGAGTACTCCCGACGCCCCCCGGGCGCGGGTGGCGAAGCAGACCCTGGCAGGACTATGCGCTGTTCGTCGTGCTCGTGGTGCCCAACCTGATCCTGCTGGGCGTCTTCGTCTATCGGCCGCTCGCGGACAATGTCCGGCTCTCGTTCACCGACTGGAACATCTCGGCGACCGGCATGAACTGGGTCGGCTTCAGCAACTACACCGAGTGGTTCGGCCGCAAGGACTCCTGGCAGATCGTCCAGAACACGGTGATCTTCACCGTCGCCGCGGTACTCGGCAGCATGCTGCTGGGCCTGGCGCTGGCCATGTTGCTGGATCGCAAGCTGTTCGGGCGCAATGTGGTTCGCTCCGCGATCTTCGCGCCCTACGTCATCTCCGGCGCCGCCATCGGCGTGGGCTTCCAGTTCATCTTCGACCCGGGCTTCGGCCTGATCCCGGATCTGCTGGAAAAGCTGGGGATTCATTCACCGGACTTCGCGCAGGACCCGCACTGGGCGCTGTTCATGATCACGGTGACCTACATCTGGAAGAACCTCGGCTACAGCTTCGTCATCTATCTGGCGGCGCTGCAAGGGGTTCGGGCCGATCTGATGGAGGCCGCCGAGATCGACGGCGCGAGCCGCTGGACCACCTTCAGCCGGGTGCTGCTGCCGCAGCTGCGGCCCACCACCTACTTCCTGTCCATCACGGTGCTGCTCAACTCGCTGCAGGTCTTCGACCTCATCAATGTGATGACGCGCGGCGGGCCCATCGGCACCGGCACCACCACCATGATCTATCAGGTCTATCGCGAATCCTGGGTCAACCAGCGCGCCGGATACGGGGCGGCCGTGGCCACCATCATGTTCCTGGTGCTGCTGATCGTGACGCTGGTGCAGGTGCGCATGATGGACCGGGGGGACGAGAAGTGAAGACGCTCAACGCGAATCGGGAGCTTTTCGCGAAGCTGTTCGGCTACGCCGCCATGCTGTGCGTGCTGATCATCGTCGGCGTCCCGCTGTACTACATCCTGACCCGCTCGTTCATGGCGCACGCGGAGGTCTACACGCAGCCGGTGACGTATTGGCCCGAGCACTGGCTGGTGTCGAACTACAAGGAAGCCACCACGACGCTGCCGTTCTGGCAGTTCCTGCGCAACTCCATCATCGTGACCGTCATCGTGTCCGGGGTGAAGTTCGTGCTGGGCGTGCTCAGCGCCTACGGGCTGGTGTTCCTGCGCTTCCCGGGCAAGAACATCGTGTTCCTGGTGATCATCGCGGCGCTCATGGTGCCCAACCAGATCACCATCATCTCCAACTACGCGCTGATGTCGCAGGCCGGACTGCGAAACACGTTCGCGGGCATCATCCTTCCGCTCTGCGGCGTCGCCTTCGGCACCTTCCTCATGCGCAATCACTTCCTGTCGCTGCCCAGCGAGGTCATCGAGGCCGCGCGCATGGACGGCGCGGGCTGGTGGCGGCTGCTGACCCGGGTGGTGCTGCCCATGTCCGGGCCGACCATGGTGGCGTTCGCGGTGGTCACGCTCGTGAACGAGTGGAACGAATACCTGTGGCCGTTCCTCATGGCCGACGACGCCCGGGTGGCCACCCTGCCGGTCGGCCTGACCCTGCTGCAGAACACCGAGAACCCCAGCGTCACCAACTGGGGGCCGGTCATGGCCGGGGTCATCCTGACCATGCTGCCCATTCTCATCGTCTTTCTGGCACTACAGCGCCAGATGATCAAGGGCCTCACCTCCGGTGCGGTCAAGGGCTGAGAGTCCGAATATGAAGTTCCAGAAGGAGATTCCCGTGTCCGATTCTCGTTTTCCCGCGCTGTCGCGCCGCGGGTTTCTCGGCCTCGCCGGTGCGGCCGCGGGCGCGGCCGCGCTGACCGCGTGCGCCGGTTCCGGCGGTGGCGGCACACAGGGTGGTGACTCCAAGACCATCACCTTCTGGTCCAACCACCCCGGCACCTCCAAGGACCAGGAAACCGAGCTGATCAACCGGTTCCAGGCCAAGTACCCGGACCTCAAGGTCAACCTCGTCGACGCGGGCAAGAACTACGAAGAGGTCGCGACCAAGTTCAACGCGGCGCTGTCCGGCGGCGACCTGCCCGACGTGGTGATCCTGTCGGACGTGTGGTGGTTCAACTACGCGCTCAACGGCACCATCGAACCGCTCGACAGCCACTTCGCCGCGGCGAATGTGAACGTGTCCGACTACGTGGACACCTTCATCGGCGACTACAAGTTCAACGGCAAGACCTGGGCGCTGCCCTACTCGCGGTCGACGCAGATCTTCTACTACAACAAGGATCTGTGGTCCAAGGCCGGTCTGCCCGACCGCACCCCGAACAGCTGGGACGAGTTCGACGAGTGGGGCCCGAAGATCCAGAGCGTCATGGGCGGCGGCGAGAAGTGGGCGCACGGCTGGGGCGACGCCAAGAACTACCTGGCCTGGACCTTCCAGGGACCGCTGTGGACCTTCGGCGGCGCGTACTCCGACGAGTGGAAGCTGAAGTTCAACGACGCGGCGTCCATCAAAGCCGGTAACTACCTGCGTGATTCGATGAACACCAAGAAGTACGCGAGCATCCGCCCCACCTACGCGGTCGACTTCGGCAACGGCATCATCGCCTCCGCCATCGGCTCCACCGGTGACCTCAAGAGCATCAAGACCAACTCCGCGGGCAAGACGGAGTTCGGCACCGGTTTCCTGCCGCACCCCAACGGGCTGGCCGGCGCCACCACCGGCGGTGCGGGCCTGGCGATTCCGTCGCGCATCAGCGATGCCCGCAAGGCGAACGCGCTGAAGTTCATCGACTTCATCACCAATACCGAGAACACCTCGTACTTCTCGCAGGCCACCGGCTATGTGCCGGTGCGCAAGTCGGCGCAGCAGGATCCGAGCATGGCCGACTTCCTGGCCAAGAACCCCAACTTCAAGACGGCCATCGATCAGCTGCCGCTGACCAAGCCGCAGAACTACGCGCGCGTGTTCGTGCCCGGCGGTGACCAGATCATCGGCACCGGGCTCGAGAAGATCGGCCTGCAGAACGCGGATACGGCAGCCACTTTCGCCGATATCACCACCCAGCTGCAGACCATCATCGACCGGCAGATCACGCCGAAGCTGCCCAAGTAAGTACTGAGCGAGGAGATCCGCCGGCATGGCGACTGTGCAGTTCGAGGGTGTTTCCCTCACCTATCCGGGCGCGCCCGGCCCCGCGGTCGAAGACCTGAACCTGGAGATCGCCGACGGCGAATTCCTGGTGCTGGTCGGGCCTTCGGGCTGCGGCAAGTCCACCAGTCTGCGCATGCTGGCGGGTCTCGAGGCGGTGACCGGCGGGCACATCCGCATCGGCGGCCTGGATGTGACCGGGCTGCCGCCGCGCTCACGCGACGTGGCCATGGTGTTCCAGAGCTACGCGCTCTACCCGAACATGACCGTGGCCGAGAACATGGGCTTCGCGCTGCGCAATGCCGGAATGAGCAAGGCCGACACGCTGGTTCGGGTGAAGGAGGCCGCGGCCATGCTCGAGCTGGAGGACCTGCTCGACCGCAAACCCGCCCGGCTGTCCGGCGGTCAGCGCCAGCGCGTCGCCATGGGGCGGGCCATCGTGCGGCGGCCGCAGGTGTTCTGCATGGACGAGCCGCTCTCCAATCTCGATGCCAAGCTGCGGGTTTCGACCCGCTCGCAGATCGCGGCGCTGCAGAAGCGGCTCGGCACCACCACCGTGTACGTGACCCACGACCAGGTCGAGGCCATGACCATGGGGCATCGGGTGGCGGTGATGAAGGACGGGAAGCTGCAGCAGGTCGCGGCTCCCCGTGAGCTGTACGACAATCCGGTCAATACCTTCGTGGCCGGATTCATCGGCTCCCCGGGCATGAACCTGCTCACCGCGCCGGTGCGCGAGGGCGCGGCCGTCATCGACGCGTTGCGGATTCCACTGCCGCACGCGGTCGAGGGCAAGCACGTGGTCGTCGGCATCCGCCCCGAATCCTGGGAGGTCACCACCGATTCGAGCAATGCGCTCGCGGTCGAGGTGGAACTGCTCGAGGAGCTGGGTTCGGAATCGTTCCTCTACTCCCACGGCGTCGCCGACGAGTGGTCCAGCCGCTCGGGGCGGGTCGTCGCCCGCGTCGACCGCCGCTTCCAGGTGGCGCTCGGCGACCGTCTGTACTTGACTCCCAAGCAGGATGAACTCTTTTTCTTCGATGCGGAAACCGAAGAGCGCCTTCGCTAGATACGGCCTGGCGGCGCTCGCGTCCGCCGCGGCACTGAGCTTGCTGCCGGGGTGCGCCCCGGCGGCGAGTCATGCCGCGCCGCTGCTGTTCGCGCATCCCGGTGTGCTGGTTTCACGGGAACAGCTCGACTTCGCCAAGCAGCAGGTCGCGGCCGGGGCACAGCCCTGGAAGGGCGCGTTCGATCAGCTGATCGCGAGCCCGTACGCGGCGCTCGACCACAGGCCGGTACCTCGTGCCGTGGTGGACTGCGGCTCATATTCCAAGCCGGACAACGGCTGTACCGATGAACGCAAGGACGCCGTCTCGGCCTACACCGACGCCCTGGCCTGGTACCTCACCGGCGACGGACGGTACGCGGACAAGGCGATCGAGATCATGGACGCGTGGTCGGGCACGATCACCGATCACACCAATTCGAACGCGCCGCTACAGAGCGGCTGGGCCGCGTCCATCTGGACCCGCGCGGCCGAGATCGTCCGGTACACCTACAACTGGCCCGGCGCGGCACATTTCGGCGACATGCTGCGAAACGTGTACCTGCCCAAGGTGATCAACGGTTCGCAGTCCAACGGCAACTGGGAACTCACCATGCTCGAGGCCACCCTCGGCATCGCGGTGTACACCGAGGATCGGCCGACCTACGACAAGGCCGTGGGCATGTATCTCGACCGGGTCCCCGCCTACATCTACCTGTCCTCCGACGGACCGCTGCCGAAGATCTCCGCGCGCAGCAATCTGCGCACGCCAGAGGCGATCATCAAGTACTGGCAGAACCAGTCCGTGTTCGTCGACGGCCTGGCCCAGGAGACCTGCCGCGACTTCGAGCACACCGGCTATGGTCTGTCCGCCATCGCGCACATCGCCGAGACCAGCCGCATCCAGCACGAGGATCTCTACCCGCAGGTCGGCGACCGGCTCCGCGCGGCCTTCGAATTCCACGCCAAATACGAACTGGGCGAACCACTCCCGGCCGACATCTGCGGCGGCAAGTTCGACAAGAAGCTCGGCCCGACCACCGAGGTCGCCCTGAACGCCCTGCACAACCGGATCGGCCAGGACCTACCGGAGACCCAGAGACTGACCGATCAGCTCCGCCCCGAGGGCGTGCTCATGTTCAGCCTCTGGGAGACCCTGACCCACGCGGGTAACCCGAACTGAGCTACCAGATCTTCACGCGCTCTGCGGGATCCAGGTAGAGCGCGTCGCCCTCGGTCACCTCGAACGCCTCGTGGAAGCTGTCGAGGTTGCGGACCACGCCGTTGCAGCGGAACTCCGGCGGCGAATGCGGGTCGACGGCGAGACGGCGGATGGCCTCCTCGGTACGAGCCTTGGTGCGCCACACCTGCGCCCAGCCGAAGAACACCCGCTGCAGACCGGTGAGCTCGTCGAGCACCGGGGTTTCCCGACCCTCGGTGGCGATCCGGTACGCCTCCAGCGCGATCGACAGGCCGCCCAGGTCACCGATGTTCTCACCGATGGTGAACTCGCCGTTGACCGTGTGGTCGTCGCCGAGATCCTTGGGGGAGAACTGGTTGTACTGCGCGATCAAAGCCTTGGTGCGCTTGCCGAATTCGGTGCGATCCGACTCGGTCCACCAGTCGACCATATTGCCGTCGCCGTCGTACTTCGAACCCTGATCGTCGAAGCCGTGGCCGATCTCGTGGCCGATGACCGCGCCGATACCGCCGTAGTTGGCGGCATCGTCGGCGTTCATGTCGAAGAACGGCGGCTGCAGGATGGCGGCCGGGAAGACGATCTCGTTCATGCCCGGGTTGTAGTAGGCGTTCACCGTCTGCGGGGTCATGAACCACTCGCCGCGGTCCACCGGTCCGCCCAGCTTGTTCAGATCCCGATCATGTTCGGCGGCATAGCCGTTGCGGTAGTTGCCCACCACGTCGGCCGGATCCACCGCGATATTCGAGTAGTCGCGCCACTCGTCCGGGTAGCCGATCTTGGGGGTGAACTTCTCCAGCTTGGCCAGCGCGGCCTGCCGGGTGTCGGGGCCCATCCACTCCAGCTGGGAGATATTGCGGCGGTATGCCTCCTGCAGGTTCTCCACCAGTTCGACCATGCGGGCCTTGGCCTCCGGCGGGAAGTGCCGGGCCACATAGAGTTTGCCGACCGCCTCGCCTAGCAGATCCTGCACCAGCGAGACGCCGCGCTTCCAGCGCTCGCGATTCTCCTGCGCGCCGGTCAGGGTGCGGCCGTAGAAGTCGAAGTTGGCCTCGACCAGCTCTGCGGTCAGATACGGGGCGCGTGCCTTCACCACCCGCCACGCCGCCCACGCCTGCCAGTCCTCGAGCGACTCCGCGCCCCACACCTGCGCGAAGGTGCGCACGTAATCGGGCTGGCGGACCACCAATTCGGCGAACAGCTCGGCACCGGAACGCTCCGAGCCCGCAGCCAGCGCGGAAGTCCAGGCGGCCCAGTCGAATTCCGGGTTCTCGGCGGCCAGCGCCTCGAAAGTGGTGAGGTTGTAGCTCAATTCGGCGTCGCGGCGGCGCACCACGTCCCAGTGGCCCGCGGCCAGCTTGGCCTCCAGATCGAAGACCCGCTGCGCGTCGTAGTCCAGGCCCGCCAGCTCGAACATGTGACGGATGTGGGCGACGTACTTCTCGCGGATCTCCGCGTATTCGTCCTTGTGGTAGTACGACTCGTCGGGCAGGCCGATGCCGGACTGGGTGGCGTGCACCAGGTAGCGGGTGGAGTTCTTGTCATCGGTGTCGACGTAGAAGGCGAGCGCGCCGCCCACACCGGTGCGCTGCAGGCGGCCGATGAGCGGGGCGAACTCCGAACGGTCCGACACACCGGCGACGGCGGCCAGCTCCTCGGCGATCGGGGTCAGGCCCGCGGCCTCGATGGCCTCGGCGGCCATGAAGCTGTTGTACAGGTCGCCGATCTTGCGCTCTTCGGAGCCGGGCGCGCCGCCCGCTGCGGCGGCATCCTGAATGATTGCCTGCACGTCCCGTTCGGCCTGGTCGTAGAGCGTGCGGAAGGCACCGTCGACCGCCCGATCGGCCGGTATCTGATAACTGTCCAGCCATTTGCCGTTGACGTGCGCGAACAGGTCGTCCTGCACCCGCACGTCCGCGTCACGGAAGGACAGGTCGATACCGGAAGGAGGCGTCAGCTGCGAAGTCACGATCCCCAGTATGCCGACTCCGGAGGCACACGGCCGGTGTGTGTGAACTTCGCACCCCTTGCGTTCACGATCAGTGAACGCAATGCGGCGTCAGGCCGATATGGGTGTTCGGTCGAACTCCCCGTCCCGGACCCCGGCGACAAAGGCATCCCATTCGCCAGGGGTGTAAACGAGGATGATCTCTCCGCGCCGGAGAGTCGTGTGGCCGTCCGCACCGGTCTCCGCGATGAGCGCGGTGCGGTGGATATGGCGGCCCAGCACAGTGGCGAGGAATGACATCCATTCGAACGCTGTGACGGTGATGATGGGCTCGTCGTCAAGGCGATGTTCCGGATTGCGCCGGTACTTGCTGTCGCGGATGAGCACCGCATCACCGTCGAATCGAACCTCCACGCACTGATTTCCGTTATTGGTACGAGACGACGTGAACCAGCCGGTGGATTCCGGCTGATACTTCGCGGTGGTTTGCATGGGCTGCATTTTACAGTTACACATGCGTCTCCTACCCTTGCGAATATTGTTTGATCAACTCCAAAGATTCTGCGCGACCTAGAGATTGGTCCATCGCGCGCACAAATGCGAACCCCAGATCGCGAATCTGCTCCGGATCCTCCACGGCCCCACCGAAAACCGCGCCCTCCACCCAGGTGAAGGTCGGAAGATTCTCGGAAGCGAAATCCAGCAGATGGAAACTCGAGCTGCCCAGTAGCGCGCCGCGGGTAGCGGTGAACGGAATCACCCGCACCGTAACCGAATCCAGTTCGTCGAGCAGGTGCGCCAGGTGTTCGAGTTGCCCGCGCAATACTTTCGGGCCGCCGATTTGTTGCAGCAGTGTCGCCTCGCCGATCACGGCGGTCAGCTCCACCCGGTCGTCGCCGCGCAATCGCTCCTGCCGCCGCAACCGCACGGCGACAAGCTGTTCCACCTGCACCGGCCGAATCATGACGTCGGCGCTGATCAGCGCCCGCGCGTATTCCTCGGTCTGCAACAGCCCGGGGACCACCAGGCTGTCGTAGCTGCGAATGCTCTCCGCACCCAGCTCCATGCCGTAATACCGTTGCAGCTCGGGGCCGATGAGCGCCGAGGACTTGGCCCACCAGCCGCGCTCCTTGCTCAGCGCCAGCAACTCCAGCAGCTCCTCGCGTTCCTCACCCTCCACCTCGAGCAGCTCGAGCACCGGGCCGATGGTGTTGGCGGTGAGCACGCGCCTGCCCTTCTCCACATGCGACCAGTTGGCCGGAGTGAAGCCGACGCGCTTGGCGAAGGTCGCCGAATCGAAGCCGCACTGCTCGCGGAGTTCACGCAGCCGCAGGACCAGCTCCCACCGGGCGACAGTGGGTGAGACGGGTGCCATGGTCGTTGACTCTACGCCTACAACTCGCGGGCGTGTGACTATTGTCATACCGATTGCCCCGGCATAGGGTCGGTAGCAGGAGGTTCGCCATGAGCGCGCTGGACCCGTCCTCATATACCGATACGCAGGAAGCCCTGGCCCGGTGCCGGCGCTATCGCAAGGAGCACGGCCTCTACGGCGTGGTGGACTCGGCGCTGGGCCGAATCATGTTGGAGGTCGGGGCCGTCGGAGCCGTGACCATGCCTACCGACCTGGGAAGGCAGGTCCGCGACCGGCTCGTCGCGCAGCATCGCTGCGGTCCGATCATCGCCCACCCGCGCTCGGGGCGATGGACGTTCCTGACCGGTCCGATGGACGGGTCGTACCTCGACACCGACCTTTTCTCGGACCTTTTTCGCGATTGCGCATCCGTAGCGCTGCCGGGCAGCAATATCGTGCTGCCCTCGCCCTCGGACGAGCACAGCGGCTACCGGGTGTGGATTCACCCGCCGGAGGGCGACTTTCGGCCGGACCTCGCGGAGGTCCTCACCGCTACCCGCCAGTGCCGCCCCGTCACCGGGTAGGCACCTCCCGTCAGCGAGTGGGCTCGGGCGTCAGGGTGACGCTGAACCTGTCCTCGATGCGCTTGTTGAACTCGTCCTGGCACTGCTGTTGCTTGGCGGTGTCGTTGCCCGCCTTGTTGAGGCAGTCGATCAGGTCGGTGCCGCCGGTGTCCTTGACGAAGACCCAGACGACCAAGCCGACGATGATGCCGCCGATCAGGCCGATCGCGCCCAGGATCGCACCGCCCAGCGCCATCCCGAACCCACCCGAGCGGCCGCGCCGCGCCCGCACCATCGCGATGACGCCCAGCACGATCGCGATCACGCCGAACAGCACGGCGAAGATCGTGAACACGACGGTCCAGAAGGTGAGCACGCCCAGAATGCCGAAGACCAGGGCGGTGATCGCCATGCCCTTGCCCTGCGGCGACTCCTGCCAGTACTGCGGCCCGCCGGGCGGCGGATAGCCACCGGGCGGAGCGGGCGGGTACTGACCATATGGGCCGGGTTGACCAGGTTGGCCGGGCTGACCGTACTGGCCCGGTCCCGGCTGACCGTACTGATCCGGCGGCGGGTACTGGTTCATGAGGTGATGCTATTGCCCGCCGAGCCGGGCATGCATCTCCCACACCAGGATCTCCGACGGCATATCGGCCACCACACGCTGACCGCCGCTCCGCGCCAGCCGCACCGCGTCACCCTCGTACAGGGTGCCCGCCCCCTCCATCTCCACCTCGCCGCGCGCGATGAAGACATGCAGGTAGGGCGCCTCCGGCAGCCGGATCTCGGCCCCCTCGCCCGGGAGCCGAGCGACATGCAGGGCGGAATGGCTGCTGGCGATGGCGATGGCGGTGCGGTCGCGATAGCGGGGCAGGCCCGAGGCCACCGTGACCTGACCGCCGCTCGCCAGTTCGTCGTCGACCTCGAGCTGCTGATAGCCGGGAGTCAGCCCGGAATCGTCCGGCACCACCCACATCTGCACGATGTGGACCGGCTCCTGATGTTCGGGCGCGGCACTGATCCGCCACGAATCGTTCTTCTCCGAATGCAGGATGCCGGTGCCCGCGCTCATGCGCTGGGCCAGACCCGGATAGATGACACCGTTGTGCCCGAGCGACTCCTGGTGCACCAGGCTGCCACTCAAGACCCAGGTGACGATTTCCATATCCCGATGCGGATGGGTTTCGAAGCCCTCACCGGGGAGGACGATGTCCTCATTGTTGACCAGCAGCAGGCCGTGATGGGTGTTGTCGGGGTCGTAGTGTTCCCCGAACGAGAACGAATGCTTCGAATCCAGCCACGCCACACGGGTTTTCATGCGGTCGCCGCCACGATGGATATCGATGTGTGGTGTCGTGAGGGTGGACACCGCCGTACTCCTCTCACCGGCGAGCACCGATCGGGTTCCAGGGTAGGGGCACAATCTATGCCTCGCGCTGAACTCCAGGTAAATAGTCTAGCGTGGGAGCACCGTCGCCCCGCCCGCTGCCGACCAGGCACTTCGACCCAGGCAGTAGGTTCGGGCAAATACCCGGCGACCCGTTCACGCCCCGGCGGGCTCCGGTCGGCGACCGTATCATGATGTGCCGCAAGCGAAACGGGAGGGAGAGCAGGGGGATGCGACCCGAGGTACTCGCGGGCATCGAACGCGAGCTCCGACAGCAGGCCGGCAGCGAGGGCATCGTCCACTTCGTGGTGGGCGTGGCCGTCTTCCGGGGTGGCAAACTGCTGGTCGTGCGGCGTGTCGCGGATGGCAGTTCGAATGCGGGGATGTGGGAACTGCCCGGTGGGGGAGTGGAATCCGGGGAATCCTTCGCCGAGTGCGTGGTCCGCGAACTGTTCGAGGAGACCGGCCTGCGGGTCGTGCGCATCACCGATGTGCTGGGCGGGTTCGATTACGCGACGCGCACCAAATCGCGGGTGCGCAAATACAGTTTCGTGGTCGACGCGCAGGCCGACGAGATCCGGCTGGATCCGGCCGAACACGACCGCTACCAGTGGATCGACGCCGACACCGTCGACAACCTACCCATGGCCGACGATATGCGCGCCGCGGTCTTCGCACTGGTGACCACACACCCGGCGCGGTGAATCGAGGTGTCGTCGTGACCGCGGCCGCGCCCGCCACCACCCTGCGCGAGCGGGTCGCGGCGGTCCGCACCGGGCTGCGCGAGAATCCCGGCACCCTGCGGCTGACCACCGTCCGGCTGGCCGGACAGTTCGGCGACGGCATGTTCCAGGCCGCGCTGTCGGGCGCGATCCTGTTCAACCCCGAACGCGAGACCGATCCGCTGGCCATCGCGGGCGGGTTCGCGGCGCTGCTGCTGCCGTATTCGATCATCGGGCCGTACGCGGGCGCGCTGCTGGACCGCTGGGATCGCCGCCTGGTGCTGCTGGTCGCCAACCTGCTGCGGGCGGTGTTCATCCTGCTCACCGCGGCCGGGCTGCTGGCCGGAATCCACGCGACGCCGCTGCTGCTGGGCGCCCTGGCCGTGGTCGGGGTGAGCCGGTTCGTGGGCGCGGGCATCTCGGCCTCGCTGCCGCGGGTGCTGTCGCAGC
>NZ_JBSGBY010000164.1:0-14153 GCF_053601505.1 Nocardia sp. NPDC004722 | reverse complement strand
CGAGGTCAGCGCCGGATGCGTGGCCGGACCCCGCGTGGCCGCCGGATGGTGACGCACCCGCGCGGCGTAGGCGTCCTCGTGTCCGAAGCGGACACCGAAGGTGTCGAGCAGATCCAGGACGCCGGGCACATCCAGGAAGGGCCGCACGAGATGCTCGGGCTCCGCGCAGCGCAGCGCGTCCGCCGTACTCTCGTACGCTTTGAGTGAATTGCCCAGTTCCGCATGGGCGGTCGCGTCGAGCAGCCGCGCCAGCACCGCCATCAACGGATTCACACCGTCGACGGCCAGCATGGGCGTGGTCAGCGCGAGCACCGAACGCGGCCGGTTGGCCGCCCGCGCCAGCCCCGCCTCGCACAGCGTCACCGCCGGATGCTCACCCACCGCGCGGCGGGCCTCGGCCACCAGTTGCTGCGCGGCCCGCCCGTCGGGCACCCGCAGCAACGCCCACACCGACTGCACCAGCAGCCCGAGCGTGAACGGCGGCAGCGAGCGGTGCAACAGCGTGGACATGCTGTGCCGCAACGACTGTGCCGCGCGATACCGGTCCGGCGCGGCATCGAACGCGAGCACCTGCGCCACCACGTGCTCATGGCTGCCGGGACCGAACACACCGCGCCGCCCGGCGTCGGCGAGCACGTCCGCGAAATGCCGCCGGCCCTGGTCATCGCCCTGCACATGAGCCGCCAGCGCGGTCATCACCACCGCCTGCAGGGCGTCGGCCGAATCCATCAGCCGGTGCGTGCCCGCGATATCGAGGGCCCGCTGGGCCCGTTCCCGCATCCCCGCGATCGACCCCTCCACCCCCGAGGCCACCGCGAGCCGATTCGTCGACCGCAATGCCAGCCGTGAATGCCGCGCGTGCTGTGCCAACGCCAAGGCCCGGCGCAATTGTCCCTCGCCCGCCGCGACCTCCCCACCCACCAGCAGCACCATCGCATCCTGCACCGCGGCATAGGCATCGACATCCTGATTGCCGGTCGGCTCGCTTCCGGTCGCCGGCGCGAATCCCGCCGGTGACCGCCCGGTCGCCACCGTGATCTCGACGGCCACCGCGCGACGCATGACGACGAGCCACTGCTCGGGCACGCACACCGAGCTCGCGGGTGCGGTCGCCAGCTCGAGATGGGCGGTGGCCCTGCTGATCTCGCTCTGCGTGAGGGCGTCCACGGCGCGCAGGATATGCAGGTAAGGATCGGTTTCGAGCGCCGGGTCGCACTGCTCGAGCAGGCAGAACAGTCGCGGGCCGGCGCCGTCGAGCACCAGGCCCAAGCCCAGATCACGCAGCACGTCGCGCAGCGGGGCGGGATCGGTGAGCTCGCGCAGCTGCTCGAGGGCTGAGAGTGGCTGTCCGGCAGCGAGATACGAATGCGCGGTGACCCGTCGCAGCTCGGCGAGCGTGGCCGCGTCCAGGCCGCGCGCCTCGGCCAGCAGATGCGCGCGCAGCAGCGGGGGATAGCTGAACCACAGCGCGCCGTCGCGATTCTCGCGCCGGAGAGGAATATTGCCGCGATCGAGCTCATCGAGCGCCGCCCGCGCCGATCGGCCGGTGAGACGATCGGCCAGCGCTTCGGTGAACGAGTCGGGAATCGCTGTGCGGGTGAGGAATTCGCGCACGTGCGCGGGCAATGGCGTGACCACCTCCCGCGCAAGGAATTCCGAGATCAGCTGCGGCGGCCGCGCCAGCACGCTCAACGACGTCGCGCGATCCCGTGGTCGCGCCGCCAGCTGCAAGGCCGCCATCCGCACCAGCGCGGCCCACCCGTCGGTCAAGGCCATCACCCGCTCGAGCACCACCCCCTCGAGGACGCAGCCGTGCTGCGCGCACAGCTCCTCGACCTCCGCCGCCGTCAGCACCAGCTCGCGAATCCCGAACCGCGCCAACGCCCCACGCAATTCCAGGGCATGCCACCGCACCGGCGGATCGCACCGACCGGCCACCACCACGGTGACATTCGACGACGCGAGATCGACCAACTCCTCGAGCTCCCCGAGCATCTGCGCATCCCCGATCTCATGCGCCATGTCGATCACCACCACAACCGGCCCCACCTCCGCCAACTCGGCCACCCGGCCACCCCCGATCCTTACCCGACCGGACAACTCGGGCCAGAGGCTGCGGTCGCGGCGGGAGTCCGCGGTGATCCAGATCGTGCGGGTGGCCGGGTTCTGGGTGCGGCGGTGGGCCAGCCAGGTGGTGAGGAGGGTGGTTTTGCCGGTTCCGGCGGGGGCGCTGAGCAGGATGGTGCGGCCGGTGTCGGCGGCGGCGTCCAGTTGGCGTAGCAGGTCGGTGCGGGGGAGGGCGGGGTAGCCGACTTCCGGGGCCGGGCGGCCGGTACGTCGGTCGAACGGGAGGTGGCGCTGTCCCGCGGTACTCATCGTGCCTCCTGCTTCGAACACTGTCCCGGCGTCGAGCTGCCGTTGTCAGCAACGTAGCGGCAATCAAAGGGCAAGTGGGCAATTTCGGGTGGCCGCGTCACCCGCAGCGCTCAGTCCGCCCGGGCGAGCATCGCGGTGAGGGCGCGGCGGACCGCGTCGGAGGCCGCGCGGGCGGACAGGCCGCGCCGATCCATCAGGTGGTGGCGGTACGGCCAGCCGACGGTGGCGTCGACCAGATCGAGGAGCTGCTCGCCCTCGTGCGCGGCCAGTTCGGGGGCGAACAGCGCGGCCAGGGCCTCGCGAATCCGGTTGTCGGTCAAGCGCATCCGCGCATCGACCTCGGGGGTGCGCAGGGATTCGATCAGACCGAGCACGCGCGGTTCGCGTTGCAGGGCGAAGATGGCCTCGCCCTGACGCACCACCGCGTCGATGCGCTCGGCCAGCGGCAGCGCCGGATCGGCCGCGACGATCAGCGCCTCGACCTGCTCGGACTGCTGGTCCACCGCGGCGGTGATGAGCGCGGTCCGGGTCGGGAAGTGCACGAAGATGCTGCGTTCGGAGACGCCCGCGCGTTCGGCGATGCTGCGGGTGGTCGGATCGAACTCGCCGTCGTGCACCGCCGACAGCAGGCCCTCGATGATCGCCCGGCGGGTCTGTTCCGGATTGCGCCGCCGCCGCGGGCCGTCGTTGCCTTTGCTGCCCTTGCCCTCGCTCATAGCAGGAATCCGATCACATCCGGCCCCGGCCCGTGCGCGCAGGTCCGGCGCGGGGTTCGAGGCGTTTCGCATGGGGTCACTCACCCAGTCTATTGCAGACGCACTGCAATAGTGGTGTACTGTGGCCCACAGGGCAGAACGACAGCGAATGATCGGCTACCACGTTCTGCCACGCATCCACCACAGGGAGACAGGAGAGCGCTGATGACCGACGAGGACCTCACGAACAACGGGGACGACCGCAAGCCTGGTGGGTTCACGGTGTCCCGGCGCGGGGTATTCGGGGTCGGCGCGGCCGCCCTGGTGGCCGCCGGTGTCGGAGTGACCGTCGCCGGATGCGACAGCGACAGCGACAGCGGCTCGGCCGCGGAGAAGACCAGCAAGGACGCGGTCGACCCGAGCGGTCACATCGTGGACGCGCAGAAGCAGGCGCAGTCCTCGCTGCCGTTCTCCGATACCCAGGACTTCGCCGACACCGACCGCGGCTTCATCGCCAAGCTCGAGCCCGACGTGGTCAAGGACGCCAGTGGGAAAGTGGTGTGGGACAACGAGTCCTACGGCTTCCTCCAGGGCTCCTGCCCGAACTCGGTGCACCCGTCGCTGTGGCGGCAGGGCCAGCTGGTGGTGAAACAGGGCCTCTACGAAGTGGTTCCGGGCATCTATCAGATTCGCGGCCTGGATCTGTCGAACATGACCCTCATCGAGGGCAAGACCGGCGTCATCGTCATCGACCCGCTGATCTCGACCGAGACCGCCAAGGCGGGCATGGACCTGTACTTTGCCCACCGCGGGCAGAAGCCGGTCGTCGGCATGATCTACACCCACTCGCACGTCGACCACTTCGGTGGCGCGATGGGCGTCATCACCGCCGAAGACGCTGCCTCCGGCCGGATTCCGGTGATCGCCCCGGCGGGCTTCGTCGAGCACGCGGTCGAGGAGAATATCTTCGCGGGCACCGCCATGTCCCGCCGCGCCGCCTACATGTACGGCGCGGCGCTGCCGCGCGGCGAGAAGGGGCAGGTCGGTGCGGGCCTGGGCATGACCACCTCGGTCGGCACCGTGAGCCTCATCCCGCCCAACAAGGACGTCACCCACACCGGTCAGGAAGAGACCATCGACGGCATCAAGGTCGTCTTCCAGATCACGCCCGGTACCGAGGCCCCGTCGGAGATGAACTTCTACTTCCCCGACTTCCGCGCGATGTGCATGGCGGAGAACGCCACTCACACCCTGCACAACCTGCTGACCCTGCGCGGCGCGCTGGTGCGTGACGCGCACGTGTGGTCGCAGTACCTGACCGAGACCATCAATATGTTCTCCGGCGAGTACGAGGTCGCCTTCGCCTCGCACCACTGGCCCATGTGGAATGCCGACAAGGTCACCGAATGGCTGTCGCTGCAACGCGATACGTACGCCTACTTGCACGACCAGACCCTGCGCATGCTCAACCAGGGCTATGTCGGCACCGAGATCGCCGAGATGATCCAGATGCCGCCCGCCCTCGAGAACAAGTGGTACACCCACGGCTACTACGGTTCGGTCAGCCATGACGTGAAGGCCATCTACCAGCGCTACATGGGTTGGTTCGACGGCAATCCGGCCCACCTGTGGGAGCACCCGCCGGTCGATTCCGGCAAGCGGCACGTGGATGCCATGGGCGGCGCGAGCGGTGTGCTGAAGGTGGCCCGCAAGGCCTACTCCGACGGCGACTACCGCTGGTGCGTGCAGGTACTCAACTACCTGATCTTCGCCGACCCGAACAACGAGAAGGCGAAGATGTTGCAGGCCAGCGCCTTCGAGCAGCTGGGCTACGGTTCCGAGAACGGCACCTGGCGCAACTTCTACCTCTCCGGCGCGTACGAGCTGCGCAACGGCAACTTCGGCACCCCGACGAAGGCCAACTCCGCCAGCATGATCAGCGCCCTGAGCGTCGACCAGGTCTTCGACTCGGCGGCCTTCCTGATCAACGGCCCCAAGGCGTGGGACCTGCACCTGGTCAACGACTGGGTGATCAGCGACCAGAACCAGACCTACCGCACCGAACTGCGTAACGGCGTGCTCATCCACTTCGTGATCCCCGCCGGTTTCAAGGGCCCTGCCCCCGACGCCACCTTCACCCTGTCGCGGCTGGAACTGATCGCCACCATGACCGGGGCCAAGGACATCGTCAAGGAGATCCAGTCCGGCGCGATCAAGGTCAGCGGCGACCCGACGAAGCTCAAGCAGCTCAAGGAGGTCATGGACAAGCCGGACCCCGGCTTCAACATCGTCACCCCGTAGCCGGGCGTCGTCGCGGCGTGACGGGAGTTACCGAGGGGCCGTCACGCCGCGACCTTTATGAATAGATGCGGGGGTTACAGCGCCCCGGATATGGCAGAGTCGTCCCCACCATCAAGATCGAGGGGACGACGACCGTGCGGTATCGACTGTGGAACGCTGTTGTGACAGGGGGATTGGTGGCCGCCGCCCTGACGACGCCGGTGGCCTCGCACGCCACACCCGGCGACCCGATCGTCGAAACCGGTGCGCTGCTGACGGACCCGGTGAGCGCCGACGGCTCGCACGTGGCCAGCGTCCAGATCCTCGACGATCGCAATATCGCGCTCGAGGTGTACTCGGCGGCCATGGACAAGACGGTGCACCTGGACGTGCTGCGGCCCGCCGACACCTCCCGGCCGCGGCCCACCCTGTACCTGTTCAACGGCACCGACGCAGGCATCACCAACAAGAACTGGCACTACCAGGTGCCGGAGGTGTTCGACTTCCTGGGGCAGAAGGACATCAATGTCATCGTCCCCACCGGCGGGCTGGCCAGCTACTACACCGATTGGCGCGCACCGGATCCCGTGCTCGGCGTCAACAAGTGGAAGACCTTCTTCACCGAGGAACTGCCGCCCCTGATCGACGCGGGCCTGGGCGCCAACGGCGTCAATGCCATTGCGGCGGTGTCGATGTCGGTGACTCCGGCGCTGAATCTGGCGATGACCAAACCGGGCCTGTTCCGGGCCGCGGCGACCTTCAGCGGCTGCGTGCAGACCAGCGACCCGGTCGGGCAGTCCTTCGCCCGCATCGTCGTGGCCAGCGAGGGCGGCGACGCCGACAACATGTACGGCCCGCCCGGCGACCCGATGTGGGCGGACAACGACCCCTACCTGCACCTCGAGAAGCTGCGCGGCCTGCCGCTCTACATCTCCAGCGGCAACGGCATTCCCGGCATGTACGACATCGTCGACGGGCGATTCGTCATCTACCCCGGCGTCGCCGGCTACCTCGTGCACCTGATCTACGACGGCACCATCGAGGCGGCGACCGGCTACTGCACCCGCAATCTGGTGGCCCGCCTCGCCGAACTCGGCATGCCCGCGACGGTGGATCTGCCGCCCAACGGCGTGCACTCCTGGGGCGTCTTCCGCGACGAGCTGATCAAGTCCTGGCCGGTGCTGGCTCAGGGCCTGGGAGTGCCCGCCTGAACCGGTACGGCCGCAGGGTGATTCGGCCCGGCCGAGGTCGATTCAGCCGGGCCGCACGGCAAGTCAGTGCGGTCGCCGGGTGACGATGCGCTCGGTGCGCTGCTCGGACTGCGCGGCGACGGCCGCGCGCTCCACGGTCATCAGGCTCTCGGAATGGTGTTCCGCGAAGTACTTCGCGGCACCGCCGTTGAGCCCGAACAGCGACTTGCTCCACAGCAGCCAGATCACCGCGGCCAGGTTCACCAGTAGCGCGCCGATCCGCACCACGGTGATCTTCTCGGTGAGCTCGTAGATCTCGAGCGGCAGGAAGATGCTGGTGGCGATGACCGCGAAGTACTCACCCCACCGCTTGACCAGCCACAGCCCCGTCGCCTCGATGAGCTGGATGGCGGCGTAGGCGAACAGCGCCACCGCCACCCAGGTCAGCACGGTGGGGGAGAAGGTGAACGCCTTGTCGATGCCCTTGATGATCTTCGAATGGTCCGGGTTGAACCCGATCTGATCGGCCAGCTGCCGGATGAGCGGAAGATCCTTGTCCCAGTTGGACTTCCAGTGTTCGCGTGATCCGCGCAGCTTCAGCACGCCCGCACCCAGCAGGATCAACACCAGCGCCCGGATCAGGCGCTCGGCCGCCAGCAGCCGCATGATGATCCGGTCGCGCAGCAGGTGCCCGCGCGGTACCTCGGGCGCGTCGTCGGCGGGGCCGCGGCGGCGCGGCTCGCCGGGCACGAAATCACCGCAGCGCAGGCAGCGCCAGGATTCACCCGCCGGGGTGGCGACGTGGAGGCGTACCGCGAGCTCCGGCTCGGTGGGGGCGTAGGTCTCGTGCCCTCGGGCAGCGCAGGTCCACAGACTGAAGTCCATGCGCTGGAGCGTACCTGGCGATTCTCTTAAGAACGGCCTGGATACTGCGGGGACGTGACTCGTGGAAAGGCGGGTATGACCCAGGCGCAGAGCAGCACCACGCGTGAGACCGGCCGTTCCGGCGGCACCAGAGCGAAACCAGGTCCGTTCCGACGTATCGTCGTGCGGCTCGGAAGGCGGGGTGAGCGGCGCTCGAGCGCCGGCCGGTGGGGATGGCCGGGTGCGAGCACAAGCGATTTCCCGCCGGCGAACACGCCCTCGGCGGTGTCCGGACGCCGGGAGCGAGTGTTGCGGGCGCTCGTCGCGTGCGCGGTGGTCGGGGCCTACGCCGCGCTCGGGTTCGCGCTGCGTCTCGACGCGAATACGTATCTGCTGCTCGGGATTCCATTCACGCTGCTGTTCCCGCTGGTGCTGCATCGGCGGCCGATCCGGGAATTGTGGGTGCGGGGCGCACCGCCACCGGTGGATCGCCGGGTGTGGGTGATGGCCCTGCTACTGGCCGTGATTCCGGTCCACGGACTACTCGAAGTACTGACCGGTCGGCGCGGTACCGGGCACTGGTCGGAGGTGGTGTACTCGGCGGCGGCCGTCGCGGGCGTCTTCCCGGTGGCCTGGGCACTGCGCGGACTGGGCCGCGCCGGAGCGAGCAGGCTGGCCGCATCCCTGGCGACGGCGGGACTGATCGGAATGTCCACCGTCATCGGCGGATTCCTGGTCAGCGGACAGGCCGCGCCGCGCCCGGCGCCGTGGGCGAGTTTGGGCCTCGGGCTGGAATCACTGCTGATGTATCTGCCTCTGGTGTTCGTGCTGGAGGAGGTCTTCTTCCGCGGCGCGCTGGACTCCTACCTCCATCGCCATGGCGAACCCGGCGGTATGTGGTCGGCGGCCTTCGTCTCGGCGCTGTGGGGCCTGTGGCACCTGCCGGTCGCGGGGGTGCCGATCACCGGCGGCGTGGTCGCGGGCGTGCTGGCCTTCCAGATCCCGGTCGGCATGTTCCTGTCGTTGTGGTGGCGGCGCAGCGGCAATCTGGCCGTGCCCGGAATCACCCACGCCGCCATCGATTCCGTGCGCAACGCCCTCGGCGTGTGAACCGCGCGCGTCCGATCAGCCCGCCGCGAGGGCGCGCAACTGCTCCAAATAGGTTCGGGTGCGCGGATCCCCGGGGAAGCGCTCGATCATCTCGCGCGCCGTCTCACCCGCGATCCACATGAGCGAGGGCAGTGAACGGCGTTTGCCCGCGAAGGCTTGCAACCCCTCGTCCAGTGCAAGCTCAAGATTGCGATCGCGCACCGCGACCACCGCGAGGGTCAGGTGCGCCTCCGACACGCGCATGGGTTTCCGGATGCTGCCGTCTGGGCGTGTCGCGGTCTGGATCACCTGGCGGGCATAGCTTTCCGCGAGCCGGTCATCACCGGCTACCCGGCAGCAGTCCATGGCGTAGAAGTCGAACTTCTGCGGATCAACGACGAAGTGGTTCTCCAGATTGGCCGGATGTTCCAGCGCGTCCAAGATCGAACGGCCCTGCGACAGTGCCTTTTCCACCTCCCGGCGATCCCCCAGGCGCGCCCACGCCTTGGCGCGCTGGGCGGCCAGTTGCACGCCGACGCCCAACCGTCCGGTGGTGACGTGTGCCGCCTCGGCGGCCTCGATGGCACCGCGGTAGTTGGCCTGCGTCAACGCGAACCAAGCGGCCATTTCGGCTCCCCAGCCGATGATTTCGGGGTGCTCGGCCTCCTGGCCCAGCGACAGGGCGGCCCGGCGGGTGGCCTCGGCGGCGGTGCGCCAGCCCAGGTCGTAATCAACGCAACCGACCAGTAGGGCAACCCATCCCGCCAGGACCAGCACTTCCCGATGCTGCGAGAGAGTCAGTCGGCCGTCCAGCAGCGAGGTGATGCGGCGCAGCCAGGTCGTCCCCTCGGCATGCAGTTCGTGCGGATCCGCGCACGGATACTCCGAGCACAGCCGATCGGCCGTGATCCGGATGGCATCCAGCGTGGAGGCGGACACATCGGACATGCGCAGCCGCCCAATGAATTCCAGCGTGTCCATCCCGGTCGCCGAGAGCATCTCGTCGTCCCGATTGGGCCGGGCCTTCGGGAAGAATGCCGCCGTGACCGTGTCGAACGCCGCCGCGATGATGGGTGCGTAGAAATCGTCCGGCCGGGATTCCCCGGACTCCCAGCGCCGCCAGTTGCGCAGAAGTGTGCTGTCGGTTGGCAGATTGTGACTGGATTTGGCCCGCATCGCCCGGACCGCATCGGCTTGTGACCACCCCCGAGCATCACGTTCGGCACGCATTCGGACAGCCCAGACAGGTCGATCGTCACCGGCGGACACGCTCTGTAGTATCTCACCAGTTAACGCCGGATGGACCCGGATAGGGCATCTGGATGTCAGTGGGTTGACATCTGCAATTGCATTCGTGATTACGTCAAGCTGGTTGGCAGGGCACACTTCAGACAGCGATCCCAATCCAACGGAGGTTCGGGTGGAAGCGTTGATCTATGGGTACGTGCGTGACGATCTGACGGACGGCCGGAGCGAAGAGCTGGAGAACGCCATGTGCGGGCTCGCTCAATCCGAGGGCCTCTGCTTCGCCGCAACGTTCCATGAATCGACCCCCGGCGACGGCACCGCGTTCGCGGAGCTGACCGCCGAACTCAAGCGTGCCGATGCCCACCACGTCGTGGTGCCGTCACTGGATCACCTTGCGGGTCAGACGATTCCGCGCGACATCCTGATCGCGAAGCTCGCGCACGAGGCATCGGCGCAAGTCTGGACCGTCGAGCACTAGCTCCGTATACATCGCCGCACCTGCGTCGTGAACGCAGGTGCGGCAATGGTTTTCGGGCTAGTCCGGGACATTCACCCCGAATCGGGCAGAGCGGTCAGTGGCGGCGCGTCAGAGGCCGAAGCCGCCGCGTCCGCGTCGGCGCAGGTACTTCTCGAACTCCGCGGCGATGGCGTCACCGTCGATCTTGGCCATGGCGTCGTTGATATCCACCTCGGCGTCCCCGCGCTCCTCGAGCGAGCGCACGTACTCGGCGATCTCCTCGTCGCCGGCGGTCATCTCGTTGACCGCGCCCTCCCACTCCTCGGCCTGCTCGGGCAATCCGCCCAGCGGCACCTCGACATCGAGGACATCCTCGACCCGGTGCAGCAGCGCGATGATGGCCTTCGGATTCGGCGGCTGGGATACGTAGTGCGGCACGGCCGCCCAGAAGGAGATGGCCGGGACACCCGCGCGCACGCACGCGTCCTGCAGCACTCCGGTAATACCGGTCGGTCCCTCGTAACGGGTCTGCTCCAGGTTGAAGCGCTCCGCGGCTTCCTTGCTGTAGGCGGTCCCGGTGACCGGAACCGGGCGGGTGTGCGGGGTATCGGCCAGTAAAGCGCCGAGAATCACCACCGTGGACACGCCCAGCTGCTCGACGAATTCGAGGATGTCGTTGCAGAAGCTGCGCCACCGCATATTCGGCTCGACTCCGCGCAACAGCACGACATCGCGATCACTGCCCGGGGGCGAGCACACCGACAACATGGCCGAGGGCCACTGGATCTCGCGGGTCACCCCGTCAACCTGGCGAACCGTCGGCCGGTTGACCTGATAGTCGTAGTAGTCCTCGGAGTCGAGCTCGGCCAGCGGCTGCGCGTCCCAGATCAGTTCCAGATGCTCGACCGCGCCACTGGCGGCGTCGGCGGCATCGTTCCAGCCTTCGAAGGCGGCCACGAGCACCGGATCCCGCAGCGTAGGCAGGTCCGATTCGGGTGGCACCGGGGATTCACTGGCGTTCACCCGGTCAGCCTACGGTGTGTCAAGACACAGTGTGCATGCGACGCACTGGATCCGATTTGCCCCCCGCGTCGCTCCGGGCGAGTTCGCGGCTTCCGATGTCCCGAAGGTATGAGTCGGGAGAACCGCACGATACCGAGGCCATGTTTGTCCGGGGCTCCCACTACTCTTGGGTACATGTCTGTACGCAGCCGCGCCGAATTCGACACCACCCTTTTGGACACGCTCAGGCGGCGTGTCGTGATCGGGGACGGTGCTATGGGCACGATGCTGCAGGCCGCGGATCTCACTCTGGATGACTTCCGTGGCCTCGAGGGCTGCAACGAGATCCTGAACGAAACCCGCCCCGACGTGCTCAAGCACATCCACCGGGCCTATTTCGAGGCCGGCGCCGACGCGGTCGAGACCAATACCTTCGGATGCAACCTGCCCAACCTGGCGGACTACGACATCGCCGATCGGATCCGGGATCTGTCCGAGCGCGGCACCCGACTCGCGCGCGAGGTCGCCGACGAGATGGGCAAGTCCGCGGACGGGACTCCGCGGTACGTGCTGGGGTCGATGGGTCCCGGCACCAAGCTGCCCACGCTGGGGCACGCTCCTTATGTCTCTTTGCGCGATGCCTACGCCGAGGCCGCGCTGGGCATGCTCGACGGGGGCGCGGACGCCATCCTCATCGAGACCTGCCAGGACCTGCTGCAGGTCAAGGCCGCGGTCACCGGCAGTCACCGGGCCATGGAGACCGCGGGCCGGCGGATTCCGATCATCACGCACGTGACCATGGAGACCACCGGCACCATGCTGGTCGGTTCCGAGATCGGCGCGGCGCTGACCGCGCTCGAGAAGCTGGGCATCGACATGATCGGGCTCAACTGCGCCACCGGCCCGGACGAGATGAGCGAGCATCTGCGCCATCTGTCCAAGCACGCGCAGCTGCCGGTGTCGGTGATGCCGAACGCCGGTCTGCCCATCCTCGGGGCCAAGGGCGCGGAATACCCGCTCACCGCAGAGGAATTGGCGATCGCGTTGAGCCAGTTCGTCTCCGAGTTCGGCCTGTCGCTGGTCGGCGGCTGCTGTGGCACCACCCCCGAGCACATCCGGCAGGTGGCCGAGGCGGTGCGCGAGGTCGAACAGGCCAAGCGCAACCCGGTGCACGAGCCGAGCGTCTCGTCCATCTACAGCTCGGTGCCGTTCGAGCAGGACGCCTCGATCCTGATGATCGGTGAGCGCACGAATGCCAACGGCTCCAAGGCGTTCCGCGAGGCCATGCTGGCCGGTGACTGGCAGAAGTGCCTGGATATCGCCAAGGATCAGACTCGCGACGGCGCGCACATGCTCGACCTGTGCGTGGACTACGTGGGCCGTGACGGCGCGGCCGATATGGCCGAGCTGGCCTCGCGGCTGGCCACCGCCTCCACCCTGCCGATCATGCTGGACTCCACCGAAACCCCGGTGCTGAAGGCCGGTTTGGAGCATCTGGGCGGCCGCTGCGCCATCAACTCGGTGAACTACGAGGACGGCGATGGGCCGGATTCGCGATTCCAGCAGACCATGCGGCTGGTCGCCGAACACGGTGCGGCCGTGGTGGCCTTGACCATCGACGAGGAAGGCCAGGCGCGCACCGCCGAGCACAAGGTCGCCATCGCCGAGCGGCTCATCGCCGATATCACCGGCAACTGGGGCCTCGACGAATCCGACATCATCATCGACACGCTGACCTTCACCCTGGGCACCGGCCAGGAGGAGTCGCGTCGCGACGGCATCGAAACCATCGAGGCCATCCGGCAACTCAAGGCCAAGCACCCGAATGTGCAGACCACCCTGGGTCTTTCGAACATCTCCTTCGGTTTGAACCCGGCCGCGCGGCAGGTGGTCAACTCGGTGTTCATGCACGAATGCGTGGAGGCCGGTCTGGATTCGGCGATCGTGCACGCGTCGAAGATCCTGCCCATGGCCCGGATTCCCGAGGAGCAGCGCCAGACCGCCCTGGATCTCGTGTACGACCGGCGTACCGAGGACTACGACCCGCTGCAGAAGCTGATGGCGCTGTTCGAGGGCGTGTCGGCGGCCTCGTCCAAGGCTTCGCGGGCCGAGGAGCTGGCGGCGCTGCCGCTGTTCGAGCGGCTGGCGCGGCGCATCGTCGACGGCGAGCGCAACGGCCTCGAGACCGACCTCGACGACGCCATGAAAGAGGTTCCGCCGCTGCAGATCATCAACGAGACCCTGCTGTCGGGCATGAAGACCGTCGGCGAGCTGTTCGGGTCCGGGCAGATGCAGCTGCCGTTCGTGCTGCAGTCGGCCGAGGTGATGAAAACCGCTGTGGCGCACCTGGAACCGCATATGGAGGCCACCGACGACTCGGGCAAGGGCCGCATCGTGCTGGCCACCGTCAAGGGCGACGTGCACGACATCGGCAAGAACCTGGTCGACATCATCCTGTCCAACAATGGCTACGAGGTCGTGAATCTCGGTATCAAGCAACCGATTGCGGCGATCCTGGATGCCGCGGTGGACAAGAAGGCCGATGTCATCGGCATGTCCGGGCTGCTGGTGAAGTCCACGGTCATCATGAAGGAGAACCTCGAGGAGATGAACACCCGCGGCGTCGCCGCGCAGTTCCCGGTGCTGCTGGGTGGTGCGGCGCTGACCCGCGGGTACGTCGAGAACGATCTCACCGACGTGTACGAGGGTGACGTGCATTACGCGCGTGACGCTTTCGAGGGCCTGAACCTGATGGACGAGATCATGACCCGCAAGCGCGGCGGCGGTCTCGACCCCGACTCGCCCGAGGCCCTCGCCGAGGCCGCCAAGCTGGCCGAGCGCAAGGCCCGCCACGAGCGGTCCAAGCGCATCGCCGCGGAGCGCAAGGCCAAGGAGGCGCCGGTCGAGGTGCCCGCGCGCTCGGATGTGGCCGCGGATCTGCCGGTGCCGACG
>NZ_JBSGBY010000163.1:0-14160 GCF_053601505.1 Nocardia sp. NPDC004722 | reverse complement strand
GTTTACCCCCTTGACCCCCATGGGGCAGAAGCTATCCCAGGCTCCCGCGCCCAGCAAATGAACGCTATTTAGTAATAGGTGTTCACAAACGGGGTGTGGCGTGGCACACTCGAGCGGAACGTGTTCCAAAGGAGGTTCCGTGTCCGCGCCGTCCATCCCCACCGGTTTCGACTTCACCGATCCCGACCTGCTGGCCCAGCGTCTGCCCGTCGAGGAATTCGCCGCACTTCGCAAGCAGGCCAAGCCTTTCTGGGTGCCGCAGGCCAACGGCCTGACCGGCTTCGACGATGGCGGCTACTGGGCCGTCTCCAAGATGGATGACATCAAGGAGATCTCGAAGAGCCCGGAGCAGTTCTCCAACGAGGAGAACACCGCCGTCATCCGCTTCTACGGCGACATCGCCCGCGAAGAGATCGAGGTGCAGCGGTACCTGCTACTGAACATGGACCCGCCGCGGCACACCAAGCTGCGCCGGATCATCTCCAAGGGCTTCACCCCGCGCGCCATCGAGTCGCTGCGCAACGCCCTGCGTGACCGCGCCGAGCGCATCGTGCACGAGGCCAAGAAGAACGGCGGAGGCAACTTCGTCGAGCAGGTCGCCGCGGAACTGCCGCTGCAGGCCATCGCCGAGCTCATCGGTATTCCGCAGGAAGACCGCGGCAAGATCTTCGACTGGTCCAACCAGATGATCGGCTACGACGACCCGGAGTTCAACGGTGACCACAAGGTCGCCACCGCCGAGGTCATGGGCTACTCCTGGAACCTCGCCGAGCAGCGCCGCGCCTGCCCGATGGACGACATCGCCTCCACCCTGCTGCAGGCCGACATCGACGGCGACGCACTGGCTTCCGACGAATTCGCCTGGTTCGTGATCCTGCTGTCGGTCGCGGGCAACGAGACCACCCGCAACGCCACCACGCACGGCATGAAGGCGTTCGTCGACAACCCGGACCAGTGGGAACTGTTCAAGGAGCAGCGTCCGCGCACCGCGCCCGACGAGATCGTCCGCTGGGCCACCCCGGTCATCGCCTTCCAGCGCACCGCCGTCGAAGACGTCGAGCTGTCCGGTCAGCTGATCCAGAAGGGCCAGCGCGTCGGCATGTTCTACAGCGCCGCCAACTTCGACGAGAACTACTTCGAAGACCCGTACAAGTTCAACGTGCTGCGCAACCCCAACCCGCACGTCGGCTTCGGCGGCACCGGCACCCACTACTGCGTGGGCGCGAATCTGGCCCGCCTGCAGCTGGATCTGATCTTCAACGCCATCGCGGACGTCATGCCGAACCTGCGTCAGATCTCCGAGCCGGTCCGCCTGCGCTCGGGCTGGCTCAACGGAATCAAGAGCTGGCAGGTCGCGTACGAGTGAGCGATTCGGGCCCGAAGGCGGTAACTTGCCTTAACCACCCCAGGGCCCAATTCGACACGGATACGGAGTGAATCGATCAGCATGAGTGAACCTCGCCGACGAGGCCGGATGCCCGCGGTCAGCGACGCCGACATCCGCCGCGTCGCACGCTCACTGCTGGTCGAGCAGGGCCCCGACGCCATGACGCTGCGGGCCATCGCGCGGGAGCTGGGCATCACCGCTCCCGCGCTCTACCGCTACTACGACTCCCGCGACAACCTGGTCTCGGCAGTCCGCACGGATGTCTGCGCCGACCTCGCCAAAGACCTCGAAGCCGCCATCGCCGACCTCCCCGACGACGCGGGCCTGCGCTTCTTCGCCATCTGCCGAGGCTTCCGCCACTGGGCCCTGACCCACTCCCGCGAATTCACCCTCGTCTTCGCCTCCCCGGTGAGCGCCGGAATCACCAGCGCCATGCAGCAATTCGGCGAACCGGTCGGCCGCATCTTCCTCGGCGCCGCAGGCCGCCTCCTCACCGAGTACCAGGTAGTCACCCCACCCCTGGACCTCATCCCGCCCGAACTCCGCGACGACCTCATCAAGTTCCAAACGGAACTCCTTGCGGTACTGGCAGATTCAGGCCAAAAGTTCCCGGCGGAGAAGCTCGACCTAGGCGTCAGCTACGTCATGATCCAATTCTGGGCCCGCCTCTACGGCCACGTAACCCTCGAAGTCTTCAACAACTACCCCATCCAAATCTCCCACCCCGACGTCCTCTTCGACTCCACCCTCGCCGACATCGGCCGAGGCATCGGCCTCGTCCCGGGCTGACCCTCTCGGGCGGAGTGCGCAAAGTAGAGCAAGACCGCCCTTAGTCGCGTTTGATGGGCGGAAAGTACAGCAAGACCGGACTGGTCGCGCGGCTCTATCTACTCCGATGCGGCCGTGGTGGTTTCGACCCAGTCGATGTAGCTGTCGATGCACCATTCGATCGGGGTCGCGGTGATCTCCGGGCTGTCCCAGGGATGGAGTTCGATGAGGCGGGCTGCCAGCTTGTCGCGGGTGGCGGTGGAGGTTCGGAGGGTCACTCGCCATTCTTGGGCCTCGCCGAGCTCGCCCAGGTGCCAGAACACCGAGGTGGCGGGGCCGGTGATTTCGGCGCTGGCGGCGAGTTTCTCGGCGACCGTGGTGCGCGCGATGGTGCGCGCGTCTTGCTCGGTCGGGGTTGTGGAGGTCACCGACCAGACGCGCGCTGTTCCCATGCGGTCACAGTAAGGGCTGGTGGGTGGGGGTTACCAGGTGGCCCAGTCGTGGGCGATGCGGGTGGCGCGGTCGATGGGGATGGCGAAGGTGATGGGGCTGTCGGGGCTGATGCCGGTGATCATGGCTATGACGTGGTTGTCGGTGTCGAAGACCGCGCCACCCGAATCGCCCGGGGCGGCAACGGCATCGAGGGCGATCATGCCGGTGAGGATGGATGTGGGGCCCGATTTCCCCTGGGTTCGCTGGTTGAGGGCGGTCACGGTGCCGGTGCTGGTGGTGGGCAGCGGGCGGGCTCCGGCGTAACCGATCGCCAGCACCGGGTTGCCGGTGTCGGGGCGGTGGGATGTCTCCAGTTGCGCGGGAGGAAGGTCGGTAGGGGCGTCGATTCGGAGGAGGGCGACGTCGTCGGTGGGGGAGAAGCCCAGGCGGGTAGCCGGATACGAGCGGGTGCCGGTGGAATCCGCGACCGTGATCGCGGTGGACTTGTCGACCACATGGCTGTTGGTCAGCACCAGCCCGGTGCCGTCCAGCAAGATCCCCGACCCGACACCATTACCGGAAGCGTGCACCGACACCACCGACCGCGCCAACTCGCCCGCCTTCCCCTCGAGCACGCTCAACTCGGCACGAAGCCGAACCTCCTCGACCGTCCGAACATGCTGCCCGACAAGGCAAACCGTCGCGACAACGGCCAGTCCCACGCACAATCCACCCCACAGGTCACTACCACCCGGAGCACGCCGAACAATTGCAAGCAAGTTGCCGACCATGCCCCGAAGCTACCGCAGTTACCTCACAGCGACCAGTCGTTGGCGTATGGCAGCCGGGGTTGGACGGGGCTACCAGCCTGCGTCGGTCAATTGTTTTGCCAGGTCTTCTGCTTGGCGGACGCCTGCGCGGAAGGCATGTGGCCAGCTGGCGAGGGGGTCGGGATTGGTTGCGAACGTGGTGAATATGTCGATGGTCGCTGCGTCGGGGTGGAAGTGGACGAACCTGTCGGCGACGGTTGTGGCGAGCTCGGCTTGTAACCGTTCGGGTGGGAATCTGTGTGCCAGTGGTTCGATGACCAGGAGGATGTTCGAGGGTGTGGCGATGTCGGCGTTGGTGGCCGACCATACCCCGCCGTCGATGTAGTAGCGATCGGCGATGACGACGGGGTGGCGCAGTCCGGGGTAGGCGCGGCTCGCGGCGACGGCTGCCGCCAAAGGCACACCGGATCGGTTGTCCCACATCTGGCGCTGTCCGCTTTCGGCGTCGATCACGACGACACGAAGCCGGTGATCCGGCCATTCGTTGTCGCCGACGAGCCACTCCAGCTCCGCGATATCCGTCGGTGGCGCGGGCTCCTCGGCCATCGCCATCCGGCCGACCTTGCGCAGTGCCGCCTCACGATCCAGCGTGGGATCCGACAGTACCGCGCGAACGGCCCTGACCAACTCCACCTTCACCATCGGGGGAGGGGGAGTGTCGCCGGGCGGCCGGGGATCGTCGGCGAACGAGTCCAGATCCCGCCCCACGACCAGCGCGGCACCGACTATCGCGCCCGCGGACGTGCCGACGATCGAGTCGGCCACGCCCAAATCGATTCCCCGGCGGCGCAATTCAGCGGCCAAACCCGACATCCACGCCGTCCCGACAACACCGCCCCCGGCCAGAACGACCGAACGCCTTACGGTTTCGTCGGACGCTCGGCCCGCATCGTGACTCCCCATGCGGCAATCCTACGACGCGATCGTGTCGATCATCGGGGGAGTGAGACCCTCGCACAGCCAGCGGCCGTTGACCTTTCGCATGTCGAGAACGTATTGCAGTTCGCCGTGGTGTGATTCGCGGTCGGCATCGCTCGCCAGGGTGTGCGGGACGTTCGTGGAGACGTGGGCGGTGTCGGCCGTGTGCGAGTCGACCGTGCACCACGCACCCCACACCTGGGATGACGCGCGGGTTTTCAGCATCACCTCACGCAGTCTCGGTTTCTCCTGGTCCCACGTTGTGAGCCAGGACCCGGTGGCCCCCTGGCTCACCGCCGCGGAGTAGGCGTCGAACTCCTTGGCGGACCACATGCCGTAGCGGAGCAGGGATGCCACGTAGCCGCACGCGGCGTCTTCGGCCTCCTGCACGGTCGAGCGATCGACGCGGCGGGCTTCCAGCCGTGACAGCGTGGGCACCGCGACCGCGAGGAGAACCACCACGGCCACCAGCAATGAAATCGCGCTTGCCCAGCGCCACTTGGACCAGCTGAAACTAGTCACCCCTACCTCGAATCAGCTACGGGCGTCGGCCAATTCGGGCGTGCGGAGGTTTTCCGGTTCCTCGACGAGGGTGGGTTCGCTCAGGCCGATGCGGCGTTGGATGCGTTTCATCCAGTGCGGTGCCCACCAGACGTGGTCGCCGAGGAGCTTCATCGTGGCGGGGACCAGGAGCATTCGCAGGACGGTGGCGTCGATGAGGAGGGCGGCGATCATGCCGTAGGCGATGTACTGCATGAGCACCAGGTCGGAGAAGGCGAAGGCGCCGGTGACGACGAGCAGGATCAAGGCCGCCGCGGTGATGATGCGGCCGGTGTGGGCGGTGCCCGACCGGATGGCCTCCTCGGTGGTCGCGCCCGCGGCGCGGGCTTCGACCATGCGGGACAACAGGAATACCTCGTAGTCGGTGGACAGGCCGTACACGATCGCGATGATCAGGAACAGGATGTTGGCCTGGATCGGCTGCGGCGTGAAGTCGAGCAGACCGGAACCGTGCCCCTCGGTGAAGATCCAGGTGAGGATGCCCAGCGTCGAACCGAGGCCCAGCACGCTCATGAACGCGGCCTTGAGCGGCAGCACCAGCGACCCGAAGGTCAGGAACATCAGCAGGGTGGTGAACGCCAGCACCAGCAGGATCATCAGCGGCAGCCGATCCAGCAGTGCGTTGATCGCATCGTGCTGCACCGTCGGCACACCGCCGACCATCATGGTCACGCCGTCGGGAACCGGAAGCTGCCGCAGCCAGTCGATCGTCTTGTCGTACTTGGTGGAATCGACCAGATACGCCGCCGTGCGGAACACATCCGGCTGAATCTGCGACCGCGTCGGGATCTCGAACCCGGCGGGCAGAATGCCGGGCGCGTGACTTGCCTGCGCGATGAGCGGCCCGACCTGCGTGCTGTCCTTCGACACGATGATCAACTCGATCGGATCGGACTTGCGATACGGGAAATTCGCGTCGATCTGCTCCTGCGCCACCCGAATCGCATTGTCCGGCGGCAAATACTTCTCGCTGAACCCGCCGAAGGCGATATTGCGCACCGGCACGATCAATACCAGCAACCCGAGAACCAGCACCGCCGTGATCGCCCGCGGATGCCGCATCACCCACGAGGTGGACCGGCCCCAGAAACCGTTCTCCACATCCCGGGCCGCGTCCGCGCGCCGGAATCGCTTGATACCCAGGGCATCCACCCGGGGCCCGAGGATCGCCAGCATCGCGGGCAGGATCGTCACCCCGGTCAGCGCCGCCAGTGTGACGGTCGCGATCGCGCCGTACGCGATGGACTTCAGAAATCCCTGCGGAAACAACAGCATTCCGCCGAGACTGGCGACGATCATGGTCGCTGAGAACAACACCGTGCGCCCCGCGGTCGTGACCGTCCGCCGTACGGCCGCCGGGGTGTCGTACCCGGCCGCCACCTCCTCCCGGAACCGGCTCACGATGAACAGCGCGTAGTCGATGGCCAAGCCCAGCCCGATCATCGAAACCACCGGCGCCACGAAGGAATTCACCTCGGTGAAATTGGTGATCCACCGCACGATCCCGTTCGCGCCCAACACCGTCAGCACACCCATGAGCAGCGGCAGCGACGCCGCGACCACACCGCCGAAAATGAAGAACAGCAGGATCGCGACCGCCGGAATGGCCAGCAACTCCATGCGATGCGTATCGGCGGCGATGGTGTCGGTCAGCGCGACCGAGACCGGCTGCAAACCGCCGACCTGCACCTTGACCCCGGGCACCGCGAACGCGTCCTTGACCGCCGTATAGTCCTCGGCCCCATAGTCCTTGAGCGCGATCAACGCGAGCGCATGCGTCTTGTCCTCGGTGGCCAGCTTCGCCGAATTGCCCTTGGTGGTGTGTACCGCCGGCCAGTACGCGGCATTCACGCCCGTGATCTCGTTCGGAAACCGTTGCGTGAGACCGTTGAGATTCTCGGCCACCGCCGCCGCGATATCCGGATCGTCGACGGTCATGCCCTCGGGCGCGGTGTACAGCACGGCCACGTCGGCGGAATGATCCGCGCCGAACGCGGCAGCCGCCAGATTCGCGGCCTGTGAGGATTCCGAACCCGGATCGTCCAACCCGCCCGCGCTCAGTCGGCCCTCGAATCCCCAGGCGTAGCCGCCCAGCGCCAGCAGCGCGGCCGCCACCAGACCGAGGACCAGAAAGCGGTGGTGGGCTACGAGTTTTCCCCATAGCGCGAAGACATCGCGGTCACGCGGGCGGCTGGTCATAATGCACGGTATCAGTCTCGGTGGTAATGGACGAAAAGCGTTGCATTGCAATGCAATTCGGCTATTTCTGAATCAGTGGCAATTGTCGCCGGTCGGGATGGGATGGGTGGGATCGAAGTAGTAGTCGGCATTGTGTTCCGGCGGCGCGCCGCCCATGCTCTGCGCCTTCGCGAACGACGGAGCGAGGAATCCTTTGTTGCCCCACGTGCATTCCCCGGAATACGTGTGGCCCTGGGCCTTGCGCAGCCAGATCCCCTGCGTGCCTTCGACCCACCGCCGCCCGGCGGCATCGGTGGCATTGGCGAAGGTGTAGTCCACCTCCCAGCGCTGCACCACGATCATGTCCATGGCCTGGCGCACCCGCTGCGGATCACCGGGATCGAAGGCGTAAGCGACCACATAGTTGGTATGGATCGCCAGCTCGCCCTCCTCGTTGAGCTGAGCCTGCATGCTGCCGAACACCTTCGGCTGCGCGGGCAGCAATACCTGCCCGGGCGCGATCGCGGTCACGTAGAAACCGGTGGTCGAATCCGGCTTGTCGCGGAGTTCCCCTTCCGCGAATTCCCGCATCTTGGGCGCCAATTGGCTCAGCACCCGCCCGGTGTCGTTGGAGGTGATCGCTGCCCGATCCACCCGCTGCGTGATCAGCAGTTGCCGCGTGCGCTCATAGGCGGACGCGACCGTGCCCGCGTCATAGCCCCCGACGGCCGCGGCCACGGGCGCCACGAATCCGTCCGCGCCGTCGGCCCATCCCGCCGCCGGGGTGTTCAGGAACGGCATATTGAGATTCACCCGCGCCGTCTCGGGCGCTCGCCGTGTCGAGGTCGTGGTCGGCGTGGACGAACTTCGCACCGCGACCGTGCCGCCGAAATTCGGGTGATTGAACGCGATCCACCCGCCGAGCACGACCACCAGCACCGCGCCCAGCGGCAACCACTTGCGCACCTGCCGATTCCGGCCAGACCAGCGCTGCCGCCGCGAATGCTGCTTCTCTATGCGGGCGATCCGGTCCGCCCAGGCCGACCCCACCAGATCCGGATGGTTCGAGAGGTCGTCGTTCTCGCTGTACATCTGCCCCCAACTTCGGTCGAGCGGACCGAACGGTAGCCGACGAACGCGGCGATGATCAACTGGAGGCGAACCGGGGCCGCCGGATATCGCCGATCCGCTTCAACATGCGGGGTCGCCGCAGGTCGCGGGCCATCCACTCACCGAGCGTGACACCGGCCGCGAGCGCCAGCCCGACACCGAACGCGCCGGAGAGCTGATTGAATCCGATCAGCATCTCGTCATTGAGCAAGGCGTACAGCCCGCGATAGACCCGCAGACCCGGCAGCAGGGGAGTGATGCCCGCGACCGCCACCACCAGCGGCGGGGTCAGCGCGCGGCGCGCGAGCAGGCCACCGGCCAGACCCACCACCGTCGCCGCGCCACCCGAGGCCACGATGGGTCCGAACCCGAAATGCTGGACCAACAGGTACACGATCGTCGCCGCGCCACCGCTGAACGCCGCCGCGGCCAGCGCCCGCCGCTCGGCATAACAGGCCAGCGCGAACGCCGTCGAGACGACCGCACCGGCCAGCAGCTTCAGCGGGAGATTGGTCAGATCCCGGGCATTGGTCATGTCGACGGTCGGTACCGACGCCTCGAACACCTCGGCCACGCGCAGCGTGAGCGCGATGCCCGCGATGATGCCGCCGGTCATCATGATCACTTCCAGCATGCGCGCCGACGCGGTGATCGGCGCGCCCGTGATCGCGTCCTCGACCGCGCCGACCAGTTGTAAACCGGCCAGCAGCACCGCGATTCCGGCGGCGATGATCAGCGACGGGTCCAGGCGCAGCCCCTCGGCATACGTCGAGACCAGCACCGCCGGCGTCGCCGCGATGATGCCGCCGGTCATGTGCTGGAAGAAGAACGGCAGCCCACGCCGATTGAGCAGCCGGTTGGTGCGGTCGATCAGCGTGGTCGTCGCGAAACTCAGCAGCGCGATGAGCCAGCCGCCATTGAGCAGCAGCGCCACGCCCGCGGCCATCAGCGCCCAGCCGACGGTCGCCGACCAGCGCGGGTACGGGTGTGGCGCGGAGGTGATCTCGTCGAGCGCCGCGAGCGCCTCGACCGGCGGCACCAGCTCGGTGCGAATGCGGCGGGTCAGCCGATCGACGGCGGCCAGCCGGGTGAAGTCGAGGGAGCGATACTGCACCACCCGCATCGTGCTGGCGGGCGGCAGCTTCGGGCCGCGGTCGGCGGAGATACGAATCGCGTTGTAGGTGACGTCGATATCGCACTTGGACAAACCGTAGGTGGCGGCGATGAATTCGATCTGGGTCGTGGTGTCCATGACCGCCGTCCCCGACGCCAGCACCACCTCGCCCACCCGCTCGGCCAGATCCAGCACCTCGGTGACCGCCGCGTCATCGGTCAGATCGATGGGCCGCACCGGCGCGGGCATATCCACCACGGTGTCCACGGTGGCCCGATGCTCGGCCGTCACCCGGTCCATCACACCGGTCAGCAGCCGCTGCCAGCGGGCGCGCAGCCCGGCGGGCGCTTCCGCTTGCTCCTCGGTAGCCAACTGGTCGGTCACATGCCCAAACGTACACGGGTGGGCTGGATCACCGGGGTGAGTGGTGTGAGGGCAGTAGTGTTTTGGAGTATGGCGACGAGCGGCGTTTCGATTGCGGAAGAGCTACGCGCGGCACTCGACGGTCCGTGGCGGGAGGTGCGCGAAGAGGCCCGCGGCAGTCTGGACGACGACCGCCTCTTCGGTGACCCGGCCCTCGACATCAAGGCCGCGCGGGCACGGGTCCTGGAACAAATGCACCTGGTCGAGTCCTACGGCTGGGTGGCCCGCGGCTTCCGGCACGTGGACGGCAAGCCCAGCGATCCGGGCGGCGCGGTCGTCGCGCTGGAGATGCTCGCCTACACCGATCTGTCGCTGTGGGTGAAAAGCGGTGTGCAGTGGGGACTTTTCGGTGGCGCAGTCGAGAACCTCGGCACAGACAGGCATCGCGCCTACATCGACGACCTGGTGTCGCTGCGACTGCTCGGCTGCTTCGCCATGACCGAGACCGGGCACGGCAGCGATGTCGCCAACCTCGAGACCACCGCCACCTACGACCCCGCGACCGAAGAGTTCGTGGTGCACAGCCCGACCCCGTCCTCGCGCAAGGACTACATCGGCGGCGCGGCCGAACATGCCCGCATGGCAGCGGTTTTCGCGCAGCTGATCACCGGCGGTGAGAGCAAGGGCGTGCACTGCTTCCTGGTCCCCATCCGCGACGAGGCGGGCAGCGACCTGCCCGGCGTCACCACCTCCGACTGCGGGATCAAGGGCGGCCTGCCCGGCGTCGACAATGGGCGAATCCTGTTCGACCAGGTGCGAATTCCACGCGAGAACCTGCTCAACCGCTACGCCGACGTGGCCCCGGACGGCACCTACTCCTCCGAGATCGAGAACCCGAGCCGCCGGTTCTTCACCACCCTGGGCACCCTGGTGCGCGGCCGGGTCAGCGTCGGTGGCGCGGCCGCCGCCGCGGCGCGGGTCGCGCTGAGCATCGCCGTGCGCTACGCCGAGCAGCGCCGCCAGTTCTCCGATCCCGACACCGGCGAGGAGACCCTGCTGCTGGACTACCGCAGCCATCAGCGCCGCCTGCTGCCGCTCGTAGCCCGTTCCTACGCACTGGCTTTCGCGCAGAACGAGCTGGTGCGCCGCATGCACCTGGTGCAGACCGGCCAGGACCTCGACCCCCGCGCGCAGCGTGCGCTGGAGAATCGCGCGGCCGGTCTCAAGGTGGCGCAGACCCGGCATGCCACGGCGGCCATCCAGGAGTGCCGCGAAGCCTGCGGTGGTGCGGGGTACCTCACTGAGAACCGACTGGTCACCTTGAAGGCCGACACCGATGTGTTCACCACGTTCGAGGGCGACAACGTGGTGCTCACCCAGCTGGTAGCCAAGGACTTGCTCACCGCCTATGCCGAGGAGGTGCGCGACCTCGACGCGCTGGGCTGGGTGCGCTTCGCCGCCACCACCGCCCGCGATGTGGTGCGCGAACGTTCCGGTGTGCGCCAGATGATTCAGCGTTTGCGCGATCGTGGCGACGACACCGTGGACGAGGGCGACCTGTCGCGGCGTTCGGTGCAGCTGCAACTCTTCGCCGACCGCGAGGACTACATGGTGCGCACCGCCGCCCACCGGCTGCGCGCCCGTGCCAAGGAGACCGGTCCGTTCGAGGCGTTCAACAATGCCCAGGACCACATCCTCGCCGCCGGCACCGCCCACATCGAGCGCATGGTGCTGGAGGCCTTCATCGACGGCATCGCCGACATCCAGGACCCCGAGGCCCGAGCCCTCGCCGACACCGTCTGCGACCTCTACGTCTACTGGACCCTCGAACAGAACCAGGCCTGGTACATCATGCACCGGTTCATGTCGGTCGAACGCGCCAAGGCCGTCCGCCGCGGCGTCAACGAACTCGTCGACCGCCTACGCCCCCAAGCCCTCACCCTCATCGAAGGACTCGGCGTCCCTGAGGGCGTCCTGCGCGCCGCCATGCTGGACTGAGCGCACTGAACCTTATTGCCTGCGTGCCTCGTTGAGAGGTTGCACACACTCACCTCTACTACAGACAGTCGGACCCCAAGATGTGATCGAGATCCGCCCGGGAGGGGCAGTGAATCGCAGTGCCCGCGAGGGGGAGTCATGGTCTTGGCGCAGCATCGGCCGTACAGCGACGAGGCCTCGCGATGATCGACAAACTGACAGCCCCCGCGCTGCGCACCCCGAAACTGCTGCTGGTCATCGTCGGCATCGCCTTCCTGCTGTGCGGGGCGGCCGGGTCCCAGGCGGCGGCGCGGCTGTCCAACGGGGGTTTCGTGGCGACCGACTCCGAATCGGCTCGTGTCGCCGACATTCTCGATCGTGAGTACGGGCTGTCGGGCATGCAGCTCGTGCTCACCGTCGAATCACCCGGCGGCGCACTGGATGCCGCGGCCACCGCCCGCGGCACGGACATCGCCCAGCAGCTGAAGACCGACCCGCGGCTGTCCAAGACCGTCTCGCTGTGGACCGATCCCCAGCTCGCGTCCGCCCTGCGCAGCCGCGACGGCACCATCGGCTTGATCGTCGCGAGCGTGCGGGGGGACGAGAACACCGCGCCCGGCATCGCCCACCAACTGGCGAGCGAATTCACCGGCAGCCGTGCGGGTGTCGGCGTGCATGCGGGCGGGCAGGCCATGGTCTGGCAGGAGACCGGCCGGCAGACCCAGCGCGATCTGACCATCGCCGAGGCCATCGCCCTGCCGTTGACCTTCCTGCTGCTGGTGTGGTTCCTGCGCAGCCTGGTGGCGGCGCTCATCCCGTTCGTGACCGGGGTGGTGGCCATCGCGGGGGCCAGCGCCGTGCTGTATCTGCTGAGCTACGTCGTCGACCTGTCGATCTTCGCGCTCAACATCACCACCGCCATCGGCCTCGCCCTGGCCATCGACTACTCCCTGCTCATCATCGGGCGCTATCGGGAGGAGATCGCCGCGGGCCGCGAACGCACCGCGGCGCTCACCATCGCCATGCGCCGCGGCGGCCGCGCGGTCGCCTTCTCCGGCCTCACCGTCGGCATCGCGCTGATCGGAATGCTGTTCTTCCCCATGGCATTCCTGCGCTCGCTGGCCTCGGCCGGGCTGGCGGTGGTGGCGCTGTCGATCCTGCTGGCCCTGACCATGGTCCCAGCCCTGCTCATGCTGCTGGGCGACCGCATCAACCGCAAACCCCTGCGCGAGGCCACGCCGGTCGAGCAGAGCAGGCTCTACCGGGTGGCGCGCGCGGTGCAGCGGCGGCCCGCGCTGTGGGCGCTGCCGGTGCTGGCCCTGCTGGTGCTGCTGGGCTCGCCCATCCTCCAGTTGAAGCTGGGCCTGCCCGACGACCGGGTGCTGCCCGCCGGACTGGAGTCCCGGCAGGTCGGCGATCTGCTGCGAGATCGGTTCGACGACAAGGCCACCGGGACCGTGCACCTCATCGTGCACGCCCAGGGCACCGCAGCCAGCGACTACGCCGCCGCCCTCTCCCAGGTTCCTGACGTGGACGCCGTCGTCGGCCCGACCGGCAGCTTCGTCGACGGCCGCCTGGCGGGCCCGGGCGACCCCACGGCGGCCGCGACCGACAGCACCCACCTGGCCGTATCCACCCGCCTCGACCCGTATTCGGCGGCGGCACAACGACAATTGGCCGCACTGCGGGCCGTCGACACCCCCGCGCCGGTGCTGTTCGGCGGCCAGGCCCAGCAGACCGCCGACGCCCAACTCGGCATCAGCCAGGGCTTCCCGAAAACCGTCGCGTGGATCGCCATCACCACCTTCATATTGCTGCTTCTGCTCACCGGCAGCGTGGTGCTGCCGCTGAAAGCCCTGGTGCTCAACGTGCTTTCGCTCTCGGCCACCTTCGGCGCGCTGGTGTGGGTCTTCCAGGACGGGCACCTCGGCGGGTTCGGCACCACCGCCACCGGCTACACCATCGGCACCCTGCCGGTCCTGCTGTTCTGCGTGTCCTTCGGCCTGTCGATGGACTACGAGGTGTTCCTGCTGGCTCGTTTCACCGAGGAATGGGAGCGCTCGGGACGCACCCGCGCCGACAACGACGCGGCGGTCGCGCTGGGCATCGCCCGCTCCGGCCGCATCGTCACCGCGGCCGCCCTGCTCATGGCGGTCGTCTTCGCGGGCATCGCCGCCAGCGGCGTCACCATGAACCGCATGCTCGGCGTCGGCCTGGCGGTGGCCGTCCTCATGGACGCCACCCTGGTCCGGATGATCCTGGTGCCCGCGTTCATGCGACTCATGGGCACCGCCAACTGGTGGGCCCCGACCCGGTCGCGCCCCCTGCTCGAACGGGTCGGCCTGCGCGAGTGACCATCGTGCGCGGATGACCATCGTGTGCGAGTGACTATCGTGGCGGCGTGACGAGAGCGACCGCCCCCGCCCCGGCCCGCCCGGATCCCTGGATCCGCCGCACCGCCCTGCCCGCGCTCATCCTGGCCGGGGTGATCGTGACCGTCCTTGTGCCGCTGTCGTTTCCGG
>NZ_JBSGBY010000162.1:0-14198 GCF_053601505.1 Nocardia sp. NPDC004722 | reverse complement strand
CACCTTCCACGCGGAGGCGACCGACAATCCGATCGCCGTGGCGCGTGACATTCGCGCCGCGGGAGCGAAGGCGGGGCTGTCGGTCAAGCCGAACACCCCGATCGAGCCGTACCTGGAAATCCTGAAGGAGTTCGACACCCTGCTGGTGATGAGCGTCGAACCCGGTTTCGGCGGACAGTCTTTCATCGCGCACGTGCTCGACAAGGCCAAGCAGGTGCGCCGCCTGGTCGACGCCGGTGAACTGCGCCTGGTGGTGGAGATCGACGGCGGCATCAATATGGACACCATCGAGCAGGCCGCCGAGGCCGGCGTGGACTGCTTCGTGGCAGGGTCCGCGGTGTACGGCACCCCGGACCCGGCCGCGACCGTGGAAGCGTTGCGGCAGAAGGCGATCGCGATCGAGGCCGCCTCCGCGTAGGTTCGCTCCGCGGAAGTCCGCTCGGCGCCGCGATGCTCAGCGGCGCAGCAGCGCTTCGATGACCGATTCCAGCGGCGGCACACTGTCGATGGAATCGGGGGAGTGGATCCAGGTGCGATACCCCGTCCGCTCGTCATCGGCGGAGGGGAGCACGACCTGCGCTCCCGAGCACGCGACCGTGGCGTAGAGCCGGAACAGCGCCGCCGCCACGGATTTGCTGAGGGTGTCCGGGCGGGCCGGACCGGTGATGAAGGTCCAGCGCCGCGCGCGGGGGTGATGCACCACCGGCCCGGCCAGATCGGCCTGGGTGAGCCGCTGCTGAACGCGTTCGCCGAGCTCGGCGGGCATGGTGATGGCGCCGTAGCGCTGGCCTATCTCCAACAGGATGTGTCGTGACGTCTGATCGATCGATGCCGGCAGGTGATATTCGCGGCGATACTGCACGCAGCGAACTTCGAGTGTCGAATCGAGAAGCGTTGTCACGCCACACCCCCGTCTGTACCGAATTTGTTGTCTGCCACCTGGATCCGACCCGCGCGGGGTCCAACCTTCCTTCGGTTCGATTGCTTGCGATGACCGTCACCGGCCGGGAGTGGCCGTCGACGCGTTGACCGTTCTGCACTGAACTGCTCGCGGAGAAGTTGAACTGTTGGAATCAGCTGCATAACAATCTTGCGACCATTTTCGCTGCTGCGCAAGATTCTGGTGTAAGCGAGTCGTGGATTGGGTACTACCTGACGTTGTCCCTGGTCAGGCCATTCGACAAACCGGGAAATTCGGGCTTTTCAATTGGTCGTCCCGGTTAATTCGGACAATTTGCGGATCGCAAGTTGGCTAATGCCCGATTTCATCCGACCGCCGGTCTCCAACTCACCAGTGAACAAGGCCGCATGTTGATCACCACTCGCCGTCGTTAGGCTGAGGGGGAAGCCGTCCGCGCCGGGAATACCGCCCGTGTCGCGGGCTGTTGGCGCAAGCGGAGCCCGCACACGCGAGCAGGGAGAGGTAGTCATGTTCACAGGCATCGTCGAGGAGCTGGGCGAGATCGTCGCCACCGAACAGGTGGACGATTCGGCGCGACTGACCATTCGCGGCCCCCTGGTGACCTCCGATGCCGGACACGGTGATTCGATCGCCGTGAACGGCGTCTGCCTCACCGTCGTCGACCGCGAGGTCACCGGCGACACCTTCACCGTGGACGTGATGGCCGAGACGTTGCACCGCTCCAGCATCGGCGCCCTCGACGTCGGGTCGCGGGTCAACCTCGAGCGCGCCGCCGCCGTGAACAGCCGTCTGGGCGGGCACATCGTGCAGGGTCATGTGGACGGCACCGGCAGCATCGTCTCCCGCACCCCGTACGAGAACTGGGAAGTCGTGCGAATCTCGCTGCCCGACAGCCTGGCTCGCTACGTGGTGGAGAAGGGCTCCATCACCATCGACGGCATCTCGCTGACCGTCTCCGGCATCGGGATCGCCGAGGAGGCCTACGCCGACGGCGCGAAGGACTGGCTCGAGGTCTCCCTCATCCCCACCACCCGTGAGCTCACCACTCTCGGTACCGCCCCGGTCGGCACCGTCGTGAATCTCGAGGTCGACATCATCGCCAAGTACGTGGAGCGCCTCGTGCAGCGCGGTTGATCTCCCGTACGCCGGGAGTCGGCGCAAATCGGGCACGGCCGCTGGCCTACTGTAAGTGGGCACCTAATCGAGATGGAGCACAACAGACGTGACCAGGTTCGACACCATCGAGCGCGCAGTCGCCGACATCGCCGCCGGTAAGGCGGTCGTCGTTGTCGACGACGAGGGCCGGGAGAACGAGGGCGACCTCATCTTCGCGGCGGAGAAGGCGACCCCCGAGCTCGTGGCCTTCATGATCCGCTACACCTCCGGTTACATCTGTGTGCCGCTCACCGGGGAGGACTGCGACCGTCTCGGCCTGCCCCCGATGTACGCGGTCAACCAGGACAAGCACGGCACCGCCTACACCGTGGCCGTGGATGCCCGCGAGGGCATCACCACCGGTATCTCCGCCGCGGACCGCGCCACCACCATGCGGGTGCTGGCCGACCGCAACGCGAAGTCCGACGACCTGACCCGCCCGGGTCACGTGGTTCCATTGCGCGCCAAGGACGGTGGCGTGCTGCGCCGCCCCGGCCACACCGAGGCCGCGGTCGATCTGGCGCGCATGGCCGGGCTCAGCCCCGCCGGCGTCATCTGCGAGATCGTGTCGCAGAAGAACGAGGGCGATATGGCTCGCACCGACGAGCTGCGCGTCTTCGCCGACGAGCACGACCTGGCGCTGATCTCCATCGCGGACATGATCGCGTGGCGACGCCGCAACGAGAAGCACGTCAAGCAGGTGGCGGAAGCCAAGCTGCCCACCGAGTTCGGTGACTTCCGGGCGATCGGCTACGAGAGCGAATACGACGACGCCGAGCACGTCGCCCTGGTGATGGGCGACATCGGCGACGGCGCGGACGTGCTGGTGCGCGTGCACTCCGAATGCCTCACCGGTGACGCGTTCGGTTCGCTGCGCTGCGACTGCGGCCCGCAGTTGGACGCCGCGCTGGAGATGATCGCCGAGCAGGGCCGCGGCGTGCTGCTCTACATGCGCGGTCACGAGGGTCGCGGCATCGGGCTGCTGCACAAGTTGCAGGCCTACCAGTTGCAGGACGGCGGCGCGGACACCGTGGACGCGAATCTGGAGCTGGGCCTGCCCGCCGACGGCCGCGACTACGGCATCGGCGCGCAGATCCTCGCCGATCTGGGCATCACCTCGATGCGGCTGCTGACCAACAATCCGGACAAGCGCGCGGGGATCGAGGGCTACGGCCTGAGCATCAGTGAGCGCGTGGCCATGCCGGTGCGCGCCAACAAGCACAATCTGCGCTATCTACGCACCAAGCGGGACCGGATGGGTCACGACCTGGTCGGCCTGGAAGACTTGGATCTCGGCGAGACCGCGAACTGAGCGCGGCGCCAACCGAACTGCTTGCGCGCCCTCGCGGCGCGCACTGACCACCGAGAGGGCGGAACAACGATGAGTGGTACGGGCGTACCGACGTTCGAGCTCGCCGACGCCAAGGACCTCAAGCTGGGGATCGTGGCCTCGCGCTGGCACACCACCATCTGCGACGCGCTGGTCGCCAACGCCGAGCAGACCGCCCGCGCCGCGGGCGTCTCCGATATCACCGTGGTCCGCGTGGCCGGGGCGATGGAGCTGCCGGTGGTCGCGCAGGCGCTGGCCCGCACCCATGACGCCGTGGTCGCCCTCGGCGTCGTGATCCGCGGCGGCACACCGCATTTCGAGTACGTGTGCGATTCGGTCACCGCCGGTCTGACCCGGGTGTCCCTCGACGAGAGCACCCCGGTCACCAATGGCGTGCTCACCGTGAACACCGAGGAGCAGGCCCTCGACCGCGCCGGGCTGCCGAGCTCGGCGGAGAACAAGGGCGAGCAGGCCGCGGCCGCCGCCCTCGACGCCGCGCTCACCCTGCGTGAACTCACCCAGACCGTCTAGCCATGGCCGAATCGACGACCGAATGGGATCTCGAGGTGCGTCCGCACCACGCGATCTTCACCGTGCGGATCGTGGCCGCCGTGCTCGCGGCCATCTTCATCTTCGGTGGTTTCGTGCTGCGGCACGGCTCCACCGGCGTGAACTTCCGGGTCTCCGACCAGATCGGGCTGATGCTGTTCGGCCTGGTGCTCGCCGCCGGCGTCCTGACGCTGACCCGGCCGCGCGTGCGCGTGGGCAAGCGCGGCGTGGTGGTGCGCAATATCGTGGGCGACAACGAATTCCAGTGGCAGGACATTCGCGGGATCTCCTTCCCGGACAAGAAGTCCTGGGCCCGGCTCGAACTCGCGCACGACGAGTACGTGCCGATGATGGCCATCCGCTCCAACGACAAGATGCGCGCCGCCGAGGCCATGGACCGGTTCCGGGAACTCGGGGCGAAATACAGCGGCGAAACCCAGGGCTGAGAGCCGGGATTCGCCGAAGGGCCCGCCGTCCGCACCGGATGGCGGGCCCTTCGCACGTCACGCGAGCTCGCCGAGTGCGGTGATCAAGGGGGCGAGGGCGGCGGCATCGCCCTCGACCTGTACCAGTCCGCGGGCGAGGGCGTCCGGCAGCGGCAGGCGGCCCGCGCCGAGGGCGGCCAGGGTCGCCGCGTCGGTGCGGACAGTCGTTGCGGCGGTGACGGTTTCGGTGCCGGGCAGAATTCTCACCCGGCCGTCGCGAAGCCGCAGGTAGGCGCGGCTGCCCTCGACCTCGAAGGCGATATCGAGATCCAGTCCGGCGAGGGCGGCGGGATCGGCCAGATGTGTGAACGCCAGCAGCGCCCACTCCGCCTTCACGCGCATGCCCTCGCTCGGAGTCTCGGGCACGGCGTAGCGAACTCCCCACAGCGCCAACGGCATCAGCGCCCGCGCCAATTCCTCGCCACCCTCGCTGAGTGCGTAGACGGTGGAGGCGATCGGCGGCGGCAGGTACGTGCGCGTCACCACGCCGTCGGCCTCCAACTGCTTGAGGCGGGTGGCCAGCAGGCTGGTGCCGATGCCGGTCAGCGCCTCCGCGAGGTCGGAGTAGCGCTTCGGCCCGGTCATCAATTCCCTGACGACCAGCAGGGTCCAGCGTTCACCCACGAGGTCGAGAGCGCCTGCCAGGCCACAGAACTGGTCGTACGAACGTCGCGTCACGGCGTCAAGCCTACCCGCGACACTCCATGATTGTCTCCGATGACTTCTGATTCTTGCTTGCTCACTTCAAAACCTTATGCAACCGTCGAGGGGTGACGAACACCGGCGGCGAGTCGGCCGCCGGCGCACCACCGAACATCGGAGAACGCCATGAGTCACGCCCCCGCCTCTCCCGAATCTCTCACTCGCACCGTCGAACTCGGCTACGGCACCCTGCGCTACCGCGACACCGGCACCGGCCCGGTCGTGGTCTTCATCCACGGATTCCTGGTCAACTCGCACACCTGGCGCGACGTGATCCCGCCCGTAGCGGCCGCCGGATACCGTTGTCTCGCACCGGATCTACCGCTCGGTGGCCATTCCCTGCCCATGCCCGACGCGGATCTGACCGTCGGCGGGGTCGCCTCCCTGCTCGAAGAATTCCTCGAACGTCTCGACCTACACGCGGTCACCCTGGTCGCCAATGACAGTGGCGGCGCGATCACTCAGGTGCTGCTGGTGCGCCGCCCCGAGCGGGTCGCGCGCGCCGTGCTCGCGGGAGTGGACTGCTTCGAATACTTTCCGCCCCCGCTGCTGCGCTGGGCCATGGCGCTCGCGCCGCTGCCCGGCTCGGTCCGGATGCTCACCGAGGCCATGCGGGTGCGAGCGCTCCAGCGCCTGCCCTTCACCCTCGGCGCCATCACCCAGCGCCCGCTCCCACCCGAGGTGATGGACGGCTACCTGCTGCCCAGCCGCACCAGCGCCGCCATCCGCGCCGACGCCCGCCGCTTCCTGCTCGACGTCTCCCCACGGCGAACCCTGGACGCCGCACAGCTTTTCGGCACCGTGACAATCCCGGTGCACGTCGTATGGGGCAGCCACTCCCGTCTGATCCCCGCGCGGTTCGCCCGCCGCCTCGCCGCCGCCTTCCCCCACGGCTCGCTGCATCTCATTGACGAGGCTCAAATGCTGATCCAGGAGGATCAGCCGCAAGCCCTCGCCGCACAGATCCTCGAATTCCTGCACGACACCGCAGTGCTGGTCAGGCCGACCGTCGCCGTGCTCGACGATGCAGCTTCTGATCGAGTCGCCGCCGTGCCGAACCAGTCCGACGCGGCGCGGAGCTAGGCCGATGCCGCGTTGAATCGGGCTGGCGCTGTGCTGAACCCGCGCTAGCGGGGACCGCCGAGGACTGCGCCTTCGCGGCGGGGGTCGGCGCCGCCGATCCAGCCGTTGCCGTCGCGGAGCAGGGCCGAGAGGCCGCTGGATTGGGGGGCCACCGATACCTGGTCGCCGTCCTTGCGCAATGCCTGTACCAGCGGGTCCTGGTTGCCGTTGTCGGCGGCGTTCACCGCGGGGTGTTCGCCGCCGACGTAGGTGGTGGGGGTGTTGGCGGCGCCGAAGTCGATCATGGAGACCGCCTGTTGCGGGTCCATGCCCCAATCCAGCAGGCCGACGAGGGTTTTCACCACGAATTGGATGATGACCGCGCCACCGGGGGAGCCGGTGACCAGGTGGAGTTGGCCGCGGGTGCCGTCGGGGTTGCGATCGAACACGAGGGTGGGGGCCATGGAGCTGCGGGGGCGTTTGCCCGGGTCGAGGCGGTTGGCGATCGGGACGCCGTCCTTGTCCAGGGGTTCGGCGGAGAAGTCGGTGAGCTGGTTGTTGAGGATGAAGCCGTCGACGAAATGGAAGGAGCCGAAGGCGGATTCGACCGTGGTGGTCATGGAGGCGGCGTTGCCGTACTTGTCGACGATTGAGATGTGGCTGGTGCCGTGCTCGGGCTGCTGAGGTCCGGTGCTGAGGGGGACCGGGCCGAAGTCGCCGGGCTTGGCGGTGCCGAGACTCTTGCTCGGGTCGATGAGCGCGGCCCGCTGCTTCAGGTAGTTCGGATCGAGCAGCTTCTGGGGTGAATTGCCCGGCAGCGGAACGAAATCCGAGTCGGCGATGTACTTGTCGCGGTCGGCGTAGGCGAGCCGTTCGGCCTCGGCGATCAGGTGCACGGCCGCCGCGGTGGGCTTGCCGCCGTCGCGGGCAGTATCGCTGTCACCGGACAGGTCGGTCGGCTTCATCGACGCCAGATCGAAATTGGACAGGATGCCCAGCGCCGACTCCACCGTGATGCCGCCCGAGGACGGGTTGGGCATGCCGCAGATCTCGTGGTCGCGATACGGCGAGCACACCGCCGTGCGTTTCTTGGCCTGGTAGGACTGCAGATCCGCGAGCGCGAGCAGGCCCGGGGTGCGCCCGCCGGACGTGGTGGCGGTGGTGTCGACGATATCGGCGGCGATCGCGCCGGTGTAGAAGGCGTTCGCGCCGTCGGTGGCGATGGCTCCCAAGGTCTTGGCGAAGGCCGGATTGGTGAGCGTCGTGCCGGAGGGCTTCGCGCTGCCGTCGGGCTTCAGGAAATACGCCTTGGCGGCGTCGTCGCGGGCCAGGTCGGCCTTGGAGTCGAAGATCTGGCTCGCCATCCGCGGCGAGATCTTGAAGCCGCCGTCGGCCAGATTGATGGCCGGGGTGAACAGATCCTTCCACGGCTGCTTGCCGTGCTCGGTGTGCGCCAGCTCCAGCAGCCGCAACACACCGGGCGTGCCGATGGAACGGCCGCTGGCGCGCGCATTCGGCTGCGGCACAGTGTGATCGGCGGCACTGATGTAGCGCAGATAGTCCTCGGTGGCGGCCGCGGGCGCGGTCTCGCGGCCGTCGTAGGCGTCGACGGTCTTGGCGGTGTTGTCGTAGTACATCAGGAACGCGCCGCCGCCGATGCCGGTGGCCTGCGGCTCCACCAGATTCAGCACGGTTTGCGCCACGATGAGCGCGTCCGCGGCGGTGCCGCCGTCGCGCAGCACCTTGCAGGCCGCCTCGGTCGCAACGGGATTGGCGGTCGAGACCGCGAAATCGCTCGTGCGCACCGGTTTCATGCCGGTGCGAAAACCGGTGGCCACCTCGGGATTCAGGGACAGATTGGTGCTGCTGGGCCCGGCGGGCACACCCGAGGTGACGGGAGTTCCGTTGGGGGACACCGTGCATGACGCGGTCTGGTTCGTCGAGGACGAACAGGCGGTGACCAATCCGAGCAGCAGGAGCAGGGCCGCAGCGCCGCTCCCGGTTCGTCGCAAGCGCCTCATGAGCGGACTCTAGCCCGGTGGGGCCGCTCGGGCAGAGCTTTGACGGGCCGAATGGGGCGGGTTGTCCGGATCGGGTGTCGTCGCAGGTCACCCTGTGATCGGCAGCGGTTTCACCGCTAACCTCGCAAACCGGACCAATTGGTCGCTCGACCGGCAGAATCTGTGGAAACGTAAGGTTCCCGGAGCGCCGATGTGGCCCACAGCAAACGGCGGGGTACCCTCGGCGTGCCTCACTTCACGATTGCGGAGGGTTAACCCGGCGAATGACCGAGATCCGGACAACTGCCACCAGCCTCAACGCCGAGGACAGCGGCTATCACAAAGCGCTGAAACCTCGGCAGTTGCAGATGATCGCCATTGGTGGTGCCATCGGCACCGGCCTGTTCCTCGGAGCGGGTGGACGACTGGCCAGTGCCGGTCCGTCGCTGTTCTTGGTGTATCTGATCTGTGGCATCTTCGTCTTCTTCATCCTGCGCGCGCTGGGTGAACTGGTGCTGCACCGCCCGTCCTCGGGCTCGTTCGTCTCCTACGCCCGCGAATTCTTCGGCGAGAAGGCCGCATTCGTGGCCGGGTGGATGTACTTCCTGAACTGGTCCATGACCGGCATCGTCGACACCACCGCGGTCGCCACCTACCTGCACTACTGGGGGCCCTTCCAGCCGGTCGCGCAGTGGATTCTGGCGCTGGGCGCGCTGGTGATCGTGCTCGGCATCAATCTCGCCTCGGTGAAATGGTTCGGCGAGATGGAATTCTGGGCCGCCATGATCAAGGTGCTGGCCCTGGTCACCTTCCTGGTGGTCGGCACCATCTTCTTCGCCGGGCGCTTCAAGGTCGACGGCCAGACCACCGGCTTCGGCATGGTTTCCGACGCGGGCGGCTGGTTCCCGACCGGAGTGCTGCCGCTGGTGACCGTCACCTCCGGTGTCGTGTTCGCCTATGCCGCAGTCGAAATGGTCGGCATCGCGGCGGGCGAGACCGAGAATCCGGCCAAGATCATGCCGCGCGCCATCAACTCGGTGATCATGCGAATCGCCTTGTTCTACTGCGGTTCGGTGATTCTGCTGGCGCTGCTGCTGCCGTACACCGATTACAAGGCCGGGGAAAGCCCGTTCGTCACTTTCTTCGGCAAACTCGGTGTCGCGCACATGGGTTCGATCATGAATTTCGTGGTGCTGACCGCCGCCCTGTCGAGTTTGAACGCGGGACTGTATTCGACCGGCCGCATTCTGCGCTCGATGTCGATGAACGGCAGTGCGCCGAAATTCACCTCGCGGATGTCGAAGGCGGGTGTGCCCTACGGCGGCATTCTGCTCACCAGCGCCATTGCGCTGGCCGGTATCTGGCTGAATTATCTGGTGCCGTCCAAGGCGTTCGAAATCGTGCTGAATGTTGCCTCGCTGGGCATTCTGGCGTCCTGGGCGACGATCGTGGCCTGCCAGTTGAAGCTGTACTACTGGTGGAAGAACGGCCGGGCCGAGCGGCCCGCGTTCCGGATGATCGGCGCGCCCTGGACCGGCATCGCGACGCTGGCCTTCCTGGCATTGGTGCTGGTACTCATGGCCTTCGACCGACCGGTCGGTACTTGGACGGTGGCGAGCCTGGTGATCATCGTGCCCGCCCTGGCCATCGGCTGGAAGGTCGCCAGCCCGCGGGTGCTGGCCATCGCCAAGATGCGCGAGGGTTACACCGGTGAATTCCCGGTGATTCCGCCGATCCCGATGGACGACAAGTAGTTTCCGGCTTCCGGGGTACACTGACATATCGGCTCCGGACCTGGGATTTCAACGGCCGCACGCGAATTCGCGTGCGGCCGTTATGTGTTCGAGATCACTGTGTAGACGGCACCGCTATCGGCTGTGGCCATGGTCATAACTTCGCGAACCGGATTGTCCAGCGTCTGAACATTTGGTTAGCGTCAGGCTCAGCGCGTTCGCAGGGGGCGCGCGACCAGGGGTTACTCGATGAGGAGTGCTGTGAGTTCGCAATCGGCTGTCGCCGACGAGGTGGATATGACACCGGTGGTCGCGGAAACTGGCGTTCCTGCCACGATTTTCGAACGAATGCTCGCGGGGGTCCGGGCGGGTGAGGTGCCGGCCAAGGTGCGTGAGGCGCGCTATGTCGCCTTGGGCGCCATGGGATTGGCCGTGCTGCACAGCCTGATCTCCACCATGGGCGGCGTGTCCTGTGTGGTCGGCAGCGTCGGCCACTTCTTCGCCGCCTGGGTGATCGGCGGCCTCGCACTGCTTTTCGGCCTGCGCTCGCGCTGGATCTGGATCGGCGCGCTCGGACTGGCCAGCCTGCAGGTGTTCCTGGGGATCTTCACGCTGGTGTCGGCCGAAATGCCCACGGGCGTAGGGCCGTTCACCGTGCTCTTCGGCGTGATGGTGTCCGGCGTCGTATTGGCTCTGTTGCTGCGCAAGGATTGCTACCGCTGGTTCGCGGCAGCGGCCTGACATCGTCATTCCGGCGTGCTTTTGGCCGGAATCCACACGGTGGGTGTGGATCCCAGCCAAAAGCGCGCTGGGATGACGGGATTGTCTGCGCTACTTCAGGGTTCGACCCAGTGCTCTACCGGCATTGCGGCCGGAGAAGATGCAGCCGCCCAGGAACGTGCCCTCCAGCGCGTTGTAGCCGTGCACGCCGCCGCCACCGAACCCGGCGACCTCACCCGCGGCGTACAGGCCCGGGAACGGCGTGCCGTCCGGGCGCATGACCTGCGAATCCAGGTTGGTCTGCAAGCCGCCCAGGGTCTTGCGGGTCAGGATGTTGAGGCGCACGCCGATGAGCGGGCCGTGCGCGGGGTCCAGGATCCGGTGCGGGCTCGCCACCCGGACCTTGTCGCCCAGGAAGCGGCGGGCATTGTTGATCGCCATCAGCTGGGCGTCCTTGCTGAACTTGTTGGCCACGTCCCGGTCCCGCGCCACGATCTGGCGTTCGATATCGGCGAGATCCAGTTGCGGACCGCGCGCGATCTTGTTCATCCCCGCGATCAGCTCGGCCAGATTGTCGGCGACCACGAAGTCGACGCCGTGCTGCTTGAACGCCTCCACCGGCCCCGGTGCGCCCTTCGCCACGCGGCTCTTGAGCGCGAGCTTCAGGTCCTTGCCGGTGATATCGGGGTTCTGCTCGGAACCCGAGAGCGCGAACTCCTTCTCGATGATGGTCTGATCGAGGATGAACCACGAGTAGTCATAGCCGGTCGAAAGAATCTGCTTCATCGTGGCATTGGTGTCGAAACCCGGGAAAGCCGGTGCGGTCATGCGCTTTCCATTGGCGTCGAACCACAGCGACGACGGCCCGGGAATGATGCGAATCGCGTGATCGGGCCAGATGGAATCCCAGTTGTGGATGCCTTCGGTGTAGTGCCACATGCGATCCCGGTTCACGATGCGCCCGCCCGCGGCCTCGGTGATGCCGAGCAAGCGCCCGTCCACGTGCGCGGGGACGCCGGAGATCATGTGCTCCGGGCACGGGCCCAGGCGGTCGGTCGGCCAGTTGCGGCGGATGAGGTCGTGATTGTGGCCGATACCGCCCGAAGACACGATCACCGCCGCGGCGTGAAGTTCGAACTCGCCCTCGATGTTTCGTGAGGAGGCGACGCCGCGCTGCTCGTTCGAGGGTTCGAGCACGCTGCCGCGCACCCCGGTCACCACGTCGTCCTCGACCACCAACTCGTCGACGCGATGCCGGAACGCGAAGCCGACCTGCCCGCGCTTCTCGGCCTCCAGCACCGGCTCGAGGAAGACTCGCACGACTTCGGGTCCGGTGCCCCAGGTCAGGTGGAAGCGCGGCACCGAGTTTCCGTGCCCGTCGGCCTGCACCCCGCCACGCTCGGCCCACCCGACCACCGGCGTCACCCGCAGCCCGAGGTCGTAGAGGTACTGCCGCTTCTCCCCGGCCGCGAACTCCACATAGGCCTTCGCCCACTGCCGAGCCCAGTGATCCTCGTCCTCCCGGTCGAACCCGGCCGACCCGAACCAGTCCTGCATGGCCAGCTCGAGACTGTCCTTCACCCCCAGTCGCCGTTGCTCGGGACTGTCCACGAAGAACAGCCCGCCCAGCGACCAGAACGCCTGCCCCCCGAGATTGGCCCGATTCTCCTGATCCAGCACGAGCACCCGCCGCCCCGCCTTGACCAGCTCATAGGTGGCGACGAGCCCGGCCAGACCCGCGCCGACGACGATCACATCCGGGTTCTCGATCATGCCTGTTTCCTTGCCGTAGAAGTTCGATACACCAATGTATCCAAGGAGGTCGAAGCTGTACAGGCGCTCGATACACGAATGTATCGAGTGTGGTTGTCGGTGGCGCATGGCATGGTTCGAGTGTGCCGACTTCCCTGCCCGGATCGATGTCACTCGCTGCGGCGCGCCGCACGGCCCTCGCGGCGCAAGGTTTCGCGGCGGCGCGTCCGAGTGGGACGCCCACACGCAGGACCGTCATGAAGGTGCTCGACAGCACGCGGCTGCTGCAGTTGGATTCGGTGTCGGCGGTGGTGCGGGCGCATTATGCGCCGGTGTTCAGCCGGATCGGGGCGTATGACCGGGCGCTGTTGGACGAGGCTGCGTGGGGGCACAGTGCGCGGAAGCCGCGGCAGCTCATCGAGTACTGGGCGCATGAGGCGGCGTTGATTCCGGTGGGGGACTGGTCGCTCATGCGGTGGCGGATGGAGCAGTACCGGCATGGGCGGTGGAACGGGATGCGGCAGACGCTCGAGCGCAATCCCGCGCTCGCCGACGACGTGATCGGGGTGCTGAAGGAGTTCGGGGCCAGTACGGCCGGGGAGGTCGAGAAGCATCTGGAGCTGGATCGGCCACGGGCCAAAGACAACTGGGGCTGGAACTACAGCGATACCAAGGTGGTGTGTGAGGCGCTGTTCGCGGCGGGGGAGCTGACCGTGCCCAAACGGGTGGGTTTCCAACGGCATTACGACCTGGCCGCGAATGTGCTTCCCGCCGAGGTGCTCTCGCACGAGCCCGACGAGGCGGACGCGGTGCGGGAGTTGGTGCGGCGGGCGGCGCGGGCGCACGGGGTCGGCACCGAGACCGATCTGCGCGACTACTACCGGCTCAAGCGGACCCAGACCGAGCCCGCCATCGCGGAGCTGCTGGATTCGGGTGAGCTGCAACGGGTCACGGTCGAGGGCTGGGACAAGCCCGCCTACCTGCATGCCGAGGCGCGCACGCCGCGCCGGGTCGCCGGGGCCGCGCTGCTGTGTCCGTTCGATCCGCTGATCTTCTTCCGTGAGCGCACCGAGCGGCTCTTCGACTTCCACTACCGCATCGAGATCTACACGCCCGAACACAAACGCGTGCACGGGTATTACGTCTTCCCGTTCCTGCTGGACGGGGAGCTGGTGGCCCGCGTGGACCTGCGGGCGGAACGCGCGAGCGGGCGGCTGCTGGTGCCGGGGGCCTTCGCCGAACCCGGTCACGAGACCGCCCGGGTGGCGGGCGCACTGGCCGGCGCGCTGAGGGAGATGGCCGACTGGCTCGAACTCGACACCGTCGAGGTGGGCGAAAAAGGCGATCTCGCACCGCGATTGCGGCGCGAGATCGCGTAGTTCACGGTTCGCGGGTCAGAACGGCCCGTCGGTCCAGGCGTTGAGCACGATGCCCTTCTTGCCGTCCCCGGTGCATTCGATCGTCATCGGCATCAGCGGCCGCGGCGAATCGCCCACGATGTAGGTGGGGGACTGGTAGCCGTTGCCGACCTGGCGGGTGCCCAGGCACTCCACCACGGCGGCGTACCAGGCGTTCTCGGGGCAGGTGAAGGTGGCGGTGTCGAGCGTCCGGTCGATACGGCAGACATTGTCGGCGTGCGCGGCCGGGGCTCCCGCCAGCGAGATCAGGCCCGCCGCGCCGATGCCGAGTGCGGAACCGAACGCGAGCGACCGGCGACGCGGGTGGAGATGGTGATGATTGGTCATCGAACAAGCTCCCTCGTATACGGACAGATCAATCGAAACAGTT
>NZ_JBSGBY010000161.1:0-14227 GCF_053601505.1 Nocardia sp. NPDC004722 | reverse complement strand
GAACTGTCCCGCTTCTACGAGATCCTCACCCGCGGCGGCGAACTCGACGGCGTCCGCATCATGCGCCCCGAAACCCTCGCCGCGGCAATCCAACCCGCCCCCTGGCTGCCCGGCATCGCGGGCCGGGTGTCGGTGGGCGGGTACGAGCTGGGAGCGCGCCGCTCGAAGTTCGGCCGCGATACCCAATCCCATTTCGGCCGCAGCGGCCTGACCACCCAGTACGCCTGGTCCGATCGCGCCCGCTCACTGTCGGGCGCGATCCTCACCAGCGGCAAGGCCCAGGCCGACCTCGCCCGCCCGACCCAACTGGTCGCCCAGATCTCCGCCATCACCCAACCGTGAAATAGTGTCATTTCGCATATGTGAATCGTGGTGGCGGGAGAAAAGGCTTGAGACACCTGCTGATTGCGGCTGTCGTCGTGCTGTGCGCGGGCCTCACCGGGCCCGCCGCTGCCCAGTCGCAGGACGGACCGACCCGCTACTCACTCGCCCACGGCTGTTACCAGATCGACACCCCGGCCGGACCACTGCAATCGGATGCCGGGCCCTACCGCATGCAGCCGACGACCCTGGGCGAGTATCTGCTCTACGGCAGCCACGGTGAGTTCCTCGCGGCGGCGGACGGATCGATTCACTCTGTGCAAACTCCGTCACCGACCGCCGAATGGCGGGTAGACGGCTCCGCCGCAACCGGTTTCAGCCTCACCAATGCCGCGACTGGCACCACCATGGACGGCACGTTCACTCCGGCCGCTGGCTGCGCCGACTACCCGGAGGCTGACATCGGGGCGAGCGGAACACCGGGTTCCAGCGTCGCACCCGACGGTTCGGTCATCGGAACCATCGACGCCCACGTGCATGTGACCGCCTACGAATTCCTCGGTGGCGACTTCCATTGCGGGCGGCCCTGGCACCCGTATGGAGTCGCCTTCGCGCTGCCCGACTGCGCGTCCTACCGCAATGGCGCCAACGGGCTGATCGCCAACTTCTTGGACTACGGTGCGCCCGTGCACGACTCGGATACCCGTGGCTGGCCGAGTTTCCGGGACTGGCCGCGACCGTCGAAGCTGTCCACCGAGGGCACGTACTGGACCGGTATCCAACGGGCCTGGCTTGCGGGTCTGCGCATGATGACCATCGACGTGGTCGACAACGAATCGTTGTGCGCGATGATGACCGATCGCCGCAACCCGTGTGACGACATGGTGTCCGTACGCACCCAGATCGCCGATTTGCATGCGCTGCAGGATTACATCGACGCCCAGGCGGGCGGTCCGGGACAGGGGTTCTTCCGCATCGTGACCGATCCGGCCGAGGCGCGCCGGGTGGCCTCCGCCGGGAAACTCGCGGTGGTCATCGGCATGGAACTGTCCGACCCGATGGGGTGCGGTGTGGTCGAGAATCAGCCGAAATGCGATGCGACCGACGTGGACCGGTGGCTCATCGAACTGCGCCGCCTCGGCGTCACCAGTTTCTTCCCTGTCCACAAGTTCGACGACGCCTTCGGTGGCACGAAGATGGACGCCAACACCACTGGCCTGCTGGTCAATATCGGCAACTACATGCAGACAGGGACGTTCTGGAACGTCCAGACCTGTCCCGGGCCCGAGCATGACAACACGCAGTATCCCGTTCCGGGCTATCCGGTCGGACCGGACTGCAATACCCGAGGCCTGACCGATCTCGGAAAGTACCTGATCAACAAGATGATCGACGAGGGCTTCCTGATCGAGATCGACCATATGGACGAGGCGACCGCCGATCAGGCCCTCACCATCATCGAGGACCGCCACTACCCGGGCGTGCTGTCCTCGCATGGCTGGGATTCAACCCGCACCACCCAGCGCGTCTACGCCGCAGGCGGTTTCGTCACGCCCTATGCCGGCAGCCCGGCCGCCTTCGTCCAGAAATGGCGGGACGCGCACGCCATGCCCAAGGCCGACCCTGGAGTCGGGTTCGGCTACGGGTCGGATATGAACGGACTCGGCGCGCAGGGCCTGCCGGTCGGAGGCGTTGTCTCCTACCCGTTCACCTCCGCGGACGGCGCTGTCACCTTCGATCGAGAACGCTGGGGCGACCGCACTTTCGACATCAACACCGACGGCGTCGCCAGCTACGGCACCTACGCCGACTGGCTGGAGGCGCTGCGCATCCTCGGCGGCCCGGACCTGATCGCCGACATGATGCACGGCGCGGAAAGCTATCTGCGCCTGTGGCAGCGGGTGCGCTCCTGACAGTGGCCCCTTGCCCGCCATTGTCGCGCCGTACATCTGCCGTACAGAAATACCGTCCAGTCTTTCTGCGGCAAGTTCAGTGTGCGAGAAGTGGGTAGATCATGGTGGTCGGACGGGTCCGTTCGACATGGAGTGCGCTGCGCCGAAGCCGATTCGGTGGATTCGCAGCGCTGCTGGTGGCGGCGATCGGTATCGCGATGTGCCTCGGATCGGGGACCGCGGCCTTCGCCGGCGGTGGGCCCTCGGCCGGGGCACAGGAGAAGGGGATGACGGCGGAGCGGCCGTTCGCCGATCCGCCCGAAGAGAACGGGCGGACCCTCACGCTCGACGCCGCGCGCGGGCGCGTCGACGTGGGCGGGGCGAAGGTGCTGGCGGAGACCTACAACGGCAGATTCGCCGCGCCGACCCTGCATGCCAAACCGGGGGAGACGCTGACACTGACACTCGTCAATCACCTTCCGGTGGCGACGAATCTGCATTTCCACGGCCTGCATGTGTCGCCGACCGGAGACAGCGACGACCCGTTCGTGTGCGTGCCGCCCGGTGCCACGCACGTGTACCGGCTCGCCATTCCGGCGAATCACCCGGAAGGCACCTACTGGTATCACAGCCACGCCATGGGCACGTCCTGCCCCGGTCATGACGAGGCGATGGCCTCGATGTTCATGCCCGGCGATGTCGAGAACCAGATCTTCGACGGCCTCTCCGGCGCGCTGATCATCGGCGACAACCGCGGTCAGCTGCCCGAGGGACTGCGTCGCATCACGGCGCACACCTTGGTGCTCAAGGACGCTCAGCTGGAGAAGAACGACAAGATCGTCCAGAACGACAAGAAGACCTCGATCGACTCCAACGCCGATACCGTGCGTCTGGTGAACGGGCAACTGCGCCCGACCCTCACCATGCGGCCGGGCGAGACCCAGCTGTGGCGATTCGTCAACGCCGGTGCGGACATCTTCTACAACCTCGCGCTGGCGGGCTTCCACTTCTCGTTCGTCGGCGAAGACGGAATCCCGGTCGCGCAGGTGACCACCGGCGACAACGCGCTGCTGCCGCCGGGCAAGCGGTACGACGTGCTGCTGACCGCGCCCAGCCACACCGGCACGGCGTGGCTGGACACGATGGCGTACAGCAATGGGCCGCAGGGCGATTCGTATCCCGAGGTCAAGCTGGTCCGGGTCGAGGTGACCGGTGAGGCGGCGCCCGCCGCACCCCCGCTGCCGAGCAGCATGCCCGGCGCGCAGCCGGACCTGACGAATGCGTCGATCGCGCAGCGGCGGTCCCTGCAACTGTCCGAGGATTCGGCGGGCACATCGTTCTTCCTCAACGACAAACAGTTCGCCATGAACAGTTCGGTATTCGCGACCGCGGCCCGGCTGGGCACCGTCGAGGAATGGACGCTGACCAACACCGCCGGTGAGGACCACCCGTTCCACCTGCACACCACGGCGTTCCAGGTGATGTCGATCAACGATGCGGCGCAGGCGTATACGCATCGCCAGGACATCGTGCTGGTGCCGCACGCGGTGAACGGCGTCCCCGGCAAGGTGACGATCCGGATCCCGTTCGACGACTTCGCCGGACGCTGGATGTTCCACTGCCACATCGCCGCCCACGAGGACAACGGCATGATGAGCTACATCGACGTGCAGCGGTAGCCGCCCGGCCCGGGCGTGGTTCTCAGCCCTTGCCCAGCCGGGCGCGGGCGGTGGCGAACCACGCTTGGGTGCCGACCAGTCCCGAGGCGATCTCCTTGCGTGCGCCTTGGAATCCGTACAGGTCGCCCGCGAATCGGGTCAGGATCGAGCCTTCGGGCTCCTCGAGTTCCTCGAGCATCGCGGTGTCGCCGAGGAGGTAGGCGACGGCCGCCTGCTCACCGGGAGTCCAGTCCGTGCGATACGGGTCCCAGCCGTGCGCTCGGACCGCACGAGCCCGCTCGAGCAGTTCGGTCTGCAAGGCCGCACGTTCGGCGTCGGTGGGCTGGCGCGGTTTGAGATGGTCCCAGCTGACGGGAGTGGTATCGGCCATGGCAGTGAGTATCCGCCACAGTTCGGCGGTGCCTTCCAACAGGGCGAGCGAACGCGATTCGATGCTCGCGTCTCGCACCGCCAGCCGTTCCAGCACCTCGGTCCAGCGGTTGGTGGTACGAAATTCCGCCATGAGAACGCCGAGGGCGGGGATGCCGTACCCGGCCCGGCGCAACTGGTAGACGATGCGGGCGTCGCGCACATCCGTGGGGGAGTAGGTGCGCTCACCCCTGAGCTTCGTACGCCCCGGCGTCACCAATCCGGTTGCGTCCCAATGCCGCAGCGTCGACGGCCGGATACCGAGCGCGTTGCCCAGTTCGGAGATGGTCATCGCATCCGAGCCGCGGACCTCGGCGATCGGTTCCGCACTGATGTGCCGCGCCGCCTTGCGGGTGGCCTCGAGCTCGCGCCGCTCGGAATCGAGGCCCGCGTGCGCGGCGTCGAGCAATGCGAGCAGCGTGGACGGAGAATCCTGGTGCGCCGCCCGCACGAGGCGCTTGGCCTCGACCGGACCGACTGCGGCCGCCAGCGCACGATACGCACGAGCCGAGCTCACATGGATGTCCCCATAGGACCGGTACCCGGCCGCACTGCGCCCGGCGGCGGGCAACACCCCATCCCGCTCCAGATTGCGAATCTGCTGCACCGAATACCCGGCCAGCCCTGCCACCTCGGCCGTCCTCAGGGACGCAGACTTGCGACTTCCGCCCACCCGACCTCCTATTTCCCAGCCGAAGCCTCCACAAGCACTTCAAGTTCACGATAGAACTCATGAACATCGACGAGATCACCGACTTCATCGAAAACCTGGGTGGAGTCCTGACCCTGGCCCCCGGCCCCGGCACCCCCTTCCCGGAAATCGCCTGGGGCGACCGCTTCTTCTACTACGCCCCCGACGGCGAAATCCCCACCCGCACCCAACCCTTCGCCACGATCGTCACCAAGAACTACCCCGACGACCCCACCGCCGACCTCGACCACCCCAACACCTTCCGCCTCAACATCAATGCGGGCCGCCAAGCCTTCACCGAACTCCTCGGCCACACGCCCCGCGAAACCCCGGCCCACCCCGTCACCCCCGCCAGCCACGACACCTTGATCCCCCACCCGACCTACGCCACCGCCGCCTGGCTCGCGGTCGTAAACCCCGGCCCTGCAACCGAACCCACGATCAAATCCCTACTGACCGAGGCCCACCACCGCGCCCGCACGGCCTACCTCCGTGACGCCGACCGACCGCAGTCCTAGGCCGAGATCTCGGCAACCGGGTCGCTCGGGGCGTGGCGCTCTCTCACAGAGCAGCGGTCGCGTGGCGGACCGCGGCGGCGAGGCGGTGGTGTTCGGGATAGGACCAGGTGGAGGAGAAGCGGCGGCGGGTGTAGCCGAAGGCGATGCCGGTGTGGGGGTCGGCGAAGGCTTCCGAGCCCGCGGAACCGTTGTGGCCGAAGGCGCGGGCGCTGAGGAACGAATACTGCGGGCCCTTGGCCTGGAAGCCGAGGGCGTAGTGCTTGTCCGGGCCGGCGACGAGGTCGACGCCGGTGGAGTGGATCATGGTGAAATCGCCGAGGGTGTCGGGTTTCAGCAGTGGCGGTTGGCCATTGAGGCCGTATACGGCGGCGGTGTAGAGGCCGGCGAGTCCGCGGGCGTTGCCGATTCCGCCGGCGGAGGCCGGGCCGAGCGCGCGGACTCGCCGGGTGTTGGCGAAGGCCACTTGATCGACGGGTGGGTTCGAGTTGAGGGCGTAACCGATTCCGGTGAGGCTGTGTGGCCCGGGACCAGCCGACCAGAGCGCGGCGAGCTCCTCAGGACTGGCCAGCCCCGGCTCGATCTTCCGGAAGCGGGGCTCCTCTGCTTCGGGGAGACCGAGGTAGAGGTCGAGCCCGTAAGGGGATCGGATGCGCTCGTCATAGATGTCTTGCAGTGAACGCCCGGTGTGCCTGCGGACCACCTCGGCCACGATCGCGAATTCGGCGAACCCGCTGTACCCGAAGGCCGAACCGGGCTTCCAGTACGGGCGCTGACCGGCCAGGCGACCGGCTATCACCGCATCGTCGGCGAGTTCATCCGCGGTGAACCCGCCGTCGACGCCGATGACGCCGGAACGGTGGGTGAGAACATCGCGAATCGTGATTGCGTTCTTCCCGGCGGCGGCGAACTCTGCCCAGCGCGCCGCGATGGGCTCGTCCAGATCCAGCGTTCCCTCCTGCGTCAGCAACGCCACCACCAAGGTGGCGGCGCCCTTGGTGCAGGAGTAGACGCCGGTCAGGGTGTCGCCGGTGACCTCGTTGCCGAACCACAGATCGACGACCTGCCTGCCGTGCACGTACACCGCGAGTTGGGCGCCGGCCTCGCCCGCCTCATCGGCGACCGCCGTGGTGAGGAACTCCGCGCGCACCGCGTCGAATCCCTCGGCGACCGTCCCGTGCACCTCGATGCCGTTCATCTGTTGTCCCGCAAACGTTTTACTCATGCCGTCGATCCTGCTGCGGACTCGTGCGGGCCGTCCAAGACCGATCGTGTGGACTCCGATACCTGGCGGGTATCGATCGAGTTCAGCGCGGCCTGGTCGCGGCGAGGACCTCCAGACGCACCGGTTCGATGAGGTTGTCGGGACCGAACGCGTGCAGCGCATCGGTCACCTCTTGCTCGAATGCCTTGTGGCGGTTACCGAGTGCTCGCCGCAATGGCAGGGAGGTCGAGTAGAGATAGCCGATCACCTGCGCGGTCGTCCAGGGGCGGTCGAATTCATAGATCGATCGCTCCACCTTCGGAAACGGGGACTGCGCGAGGATCTGTTCATGGGTTCGGTGATCGATCGGGTGGCCGAGCCGTCCCGGCAGCGGGTCCTGCGGCGCCAAATCGGCTGGCAGGTAACGGTGTTGGATGGCTTCGACGGTTCTTTGCCAGGCGGTTGTCGGACGGATCAGGCAGCTGTCGTTGGCAAGCACGAGTGCGCCGTTGTCCTCGAGCATGCTGTCGAGGGCGGTGAGGACCTGTTCACGATCCATCCAGTGGAAGGATCGACCCATGGTGACCAGGCGGAAGCGGCCGAAGTCGCCGGGGAGGTCCGTGGAACCGGCTTGTCGCCAGGTCACGTTGGTTGTCCCGGCTGCCTCCGCGCAGCGCGCGGCTTCGGCGAGCATTTCGGGTTCGGGGTCCAGGCCGAGCACTTCGCTGACGTGAGCCGCCAACGGGATGGCCAGTTGTCCGGTGCCGCAGCCGAGGTCGAGCAGTCTGCCGGTGCCGTCGAGATGGAAGCGGGCCACGAGGTCGTCCAGGAATGGGCGGGGGTAGTTCGGGCGGTAGCGGGCATAGTGCCAGGCGGCGCCTTCGAACAGGCGACCGGTGTGTCCGGGAGAATCGTTCACCTGCAACGGATATCACGCTGGGGCGGTTGGTTCCGGGTGGAAGGGCTGTCGGGTTCGGCCACCGTTGTGGCTTGAATAGACCCACTCGGCCCGCATCGGATACTCGTAGGGTCGGCAGGTGTTGTCGGCCGAATCGGAATGATCAGGATTGCTGGATGTCTTTGAACCCCGTCATGCTCGGCGTTCGTTTTCTGCTCGAGCTGACCGCCGTTGCGTCCTTCGGAATTCTGGGGTGGCGCGCCTTCGACAGTCCGTGGCGATTCCTGCTGGTGGTCATCCTGCCGGTGGCTGTTGCCGCGGTCTGGGGAACGTTCGCCGTTCCGGGTGACCCGAGCCGCAACGGTGAGGCGACCGTCGCGGTTCCCGGGGCTGTCCGTCTGGTCCTCGAAATCCTGGTGCTGGGCGGTGGCGCACTCGCGCTGTGGGGAGCGGGACTCTCGTTGGCGGCCTTGATATCCGGCATCGTGCTGGTGGTCTACCAGGCGCTGGCGTTCGATCGCATCGGCTGGTTGCTCGGCCACTGATCTCGGGGTGCGCTAGCCGGGCGGGCGGACCGGCATGAGTACGTAGGTGAGGCCGGGTCGGTCTTCGTGGTCGGCTCGGAGAGTGGCGGCTCGGGTGGGGCCGTTGAGGGCGAGTTCGATGGATTCGGCGTGCGTGGCGGTCACGCCTTCGAGGAGGTAGCGGGGGTTGAAGACGACGGTGACCGGGTCGCCTTCGAATTCGCAGGGGATCGTTTCCTGAGCGGTGCCTTCGGTGGTGTCTCCGGCGGAGAGTCGAATTGCGGTGGGGGAGCAGGTCAATTCGATCTGGGTGCCGCGGGGCGACAGGAGTGAGACTCGTTTGATGGCTTCGAGCAGGGCGGCAGTCGCGAGCCGGGCGGTCGCGGTCCGGCGATCCTCGAGGTAGCGCTGGTAGGGGGCGTACGGCAGGTCGAGTGTGCGCAGCGTGTGGTGCTGGTCGCCGGTGCGCAGGCCCAGGATGGTTCGGTTCGGGCAGGCCGCGATGTCGATCTGCGGGCCGGACAGCGCCTTCGCGATCTCTGTGAAAGCGCGCGCGGGTACGAGCAGCCCGGCTGATCGGTCGTCGAGCGGAGTGGCCGGCTGCCAGGGCAGGTCGCGGATCGCGATGCGGAAGCGATCGGTGCTGACCAATCGCAGGAACGCGGAATGGAATTCGACATTGATGCCGGTCAGCATCGGCAGAGTGTCGTCGCGTCCGGCGGCGACAGCCACCTGGGCCACGGCCTCGCGAAGGGCCGCGCAGTCGACGGTGCCCGCGCTTGCTGGCAGTGTGGGCAACTCCGGGTAATCCTCGACAGCCATCAGCGGAAGGTCGAATCGCGATTGCCCGCAGAGGATCTCGAGCCGGGCCTCGTTGGCGCGCAATTCCACCGGATGCGCCGGGAGCGCCCACGCGATCTCGCTGAGCAATCGGCCCGAGACCAGCACCGTCCCCGGCTCGGCGACCTCGGCCCCGCCGATATCGGACCGCGAGGAGATCTCATGATCGAATCCCGCGACCGACGCCGAATCCGCCTCGGCCCGTATGCGAATCCCCGCCAGCACCGGAATCGACGGGCGCCGCGGAACCGCCGCGCCCACCACCGACAACGCCTCGGCAAGTGCGCCGCGTTCGACACGAAGTTTCATCAGGCTTCTTCCTCGTCGATCGTTCGATATTCCAGCCGCCGGTGCAATGCGCTGGCCCGGGCATGGGCGGCTTGTTTGGACCGGTGCCCGAACGCCTCGGCAATCCAGCTCCAGCTGTTGCCGTGCTCGCTGGCGGCCCGCATCAATTCGAGTTCCAGCCGGTCGAGCTCCGTGCGTGCCGCCATCAATTGCACGACCGCGGCATAGATCACGCGATGCGGTAACTCGACCCCGTCGACCTCGGCCAGCCGTTCCAGCACCGCGCGCACCGCTGCGGCCGGATTGTGTTGGGGCACATCCCCGGACACCGGTGCGGTCGTCCGTAACCAGTCGGCGAGCAGTTCGGCCTCGGGTTGTTCAGCGGGCATGTCCCGACCCTACCGCACCGTCAAAACATTTTTGACGAGGCTCTCATGCCTTGACACTTAGTGACCGATCGGTTGCAATGTTGATGTGAGCTATGACACGATCATCAAGAGCGGCCGCTGGTTCGATGGCACCGGATCTCCTTCCGCCATAAGGCATCTCGGGTTGCGCGGTGATCGTGTCGTCGCGGTCTCCGCGCGGCCGCTCGACGAAACCGAGTGCCCGAACGTCATCGATGCCGAAGGCAAATGGGTGATGCCGGGCATGATCGACATCCACACCCACTACGACATCGAGGTGCTACAGGCCCCGGGCCTGACCGAGTCACTGCGGCACGGGATCACGACGGTGATCCTCGGATCATGCTCGCTGTCCACCGTGCATGCCGAAGCCAACGACGCGGGTGATCTGTTCGGCCGCGTCGAGGCGATTCCCCGCGAGCACGTGATCGCCGCGGTCTCAGGCAAGAGCTGGAAATCCGCCCGCGAGTACGTCGCCGTGCTCGAGGACTTGCCGCTGGGACCCAATCTGGCCGCGATGATCGGGCATTCGGATATCCGGACCGCGCTCATGGGCCTGGATCGGGCCACCCGCAAGGAGGTCAAGCCCACCGATGGTGAGCAGGCGGCGATGGAGGCCGCACTCAGCGAGGCGCTCGACGCCGGATTCGTGGGGATGTCGGCGCAGCAACTGCTCTTCGACAAACTGGACGGCGAGGTCGCCCGCTCGCGCACCCTGCCCTCGACCTATGCCCGTGCGCGGGAACGACGGCGGCTCAACTCGATTCTGCGCCGACGCGGCCGGGTGTTGCAGGGTGGACCCGATGTCACTTCGCCGCGCAGCATCGCGGCCATGACCTTCAGCAGCGTGGGACTGTTCCGGCAGCGGTTGAAGACCACGCTGATCTCGGCCGCCGACCTCAAGGCGAATCCGCTGCTGGTGCATCTGATGGGCGCCATCACCCGCGTGGTGAACGGCCTCGGCGGCGACTTCCGCTGGCAGCACCTCCCGATCCCGTTCGAGGTGTACGCCGACGGTATCGACCTGGTCATCTTCGAGGAATTCGGTTCCGGCGCAGCCGCACTCCACCTCGCCGATCAGGTGGCCCGCAACGCACTCATGAGCGACGAGTCCTACCGCAGGCGCTTCCGCAAGGATTACGACTCCAAATTCGGGATCCGGGTATGGCACCGCGACTTCTTCGACGCCGAGATCGTCGGCTGCCCCGATGCGGATGTCATCGGCAAAACCTTCGGGCAGGTGGGCGCGGACCGCGGCGGCCTGCACCCCGTGGACGCCTTCCTCGACCTGGTCGTCGAGCACGGCACCAAATTGCGCTGGCGCACAACGATCTCCAACCATCGCCCCGCCATGCTCAACAAGCTCAGCGCCCACCCCGGCGTGCAGCTCGGCTTCTCCGACGCGGGCGCACACCTGCGCAACATGGCCTTCTACAACTTCGGTCTGCGATTCCTGCGGCGCGTCAAAGATGCCGAGGAGTCCGGCAATCCCTTCCTCACCCTGGAACACGCGGTCCGCCGAGTGACGGGCGAACTCGCCGACTGGTACGGCCTGGACGCCGGATACCTGCGCGAAGGCGACCGCGCCGACCTACTCATCGTCGACCCCGACGGCCTCGACGACTCCCTCGAGGCGTACGCCGAGTGCCCAGTGCCGACCTACGGCGGCCTGGCACGTATGGTCAATCGCAATGACAAAGCCGTGTCGGCCGTATTCGTCGGTGGCCAGTACGTCTTCGGCGACGGTGCGCCCGCCGAGATCCTGGGCGCCGAGCGAGTCGGTCGATTCCTGCGAGCTGGAGGGTAATTGACGACCGCGCGACGAACTCAAGCCGAGCGCCGCGCGACCACCGTCGCCAAACTCGTCGAGGCCACCATCGAGGCCATCGCCGAAATCGGCTACCACAACGCCTCCCTCGGCGAGATCAGCACTCGCGCAGGCGTATCCAAGGGCGCGGTCTTCCGCCACTTCGACTCCCGCACCGACCTGGTCGTGGCCGCCGCCGACGAAGTCCGCCGCCGCCACCTCCTCGCCGCCGCCGAACTCCGCAACTCTTCCCATCCCCTCGACCTGGCCGCCATCCTCCGCCTCATCCGCGGCGAAATCCGCGACACCACCAACACGGTCTGGTTCGAACTCCTGGTAGCGGCCCGCACCGAACCCGACCTCCGGCTCCGCCTCGAACCGGTCCTCCGAGACATGATGCGCGAAGTAGAAGACCTCGCCATCACCATCCTCGGCCCCGACATCCCCCCGGACCCCGCCCGCCTCCTCGTCACCTCCCTGATCCACATGTTCGACGGCGAGGCCATAATCCGCCACACCTACCCCCGCCCCGACCTCGAAGAAGCCCGCATAGAACAAGTCGTCTCAGCCTTCCGCCAACTGACAGCGGAGGGCCGCCCCGAGTTGTGAAGGCCGGCAACGCCTGTCACACTCGGCACTCATGATCGGAAGAATCGAGTTCTTCGCCGCGCGGTGAGCGCGTTCACCGGCTCGGCCCAGCCCAGCCCAAACACAACCTTTTACGACCATGCGCTCGCGCTTACCCGCCGTCATCCAGGCATTCCATTGCCCAGGGAGGGCAAGCCGTATCCGGACGCTCACCGCCGCGACACTCGGCGGGGGAGCGACGGCAGGGCCGATTTCCAGGGCACACGCACGAGTCGGCTCATCGATGAATACTTCAGCGTGCCAATAGAACACCGTGACATCGCACGCCTGTACCGCGAGGTCATCGAGTACGACATCGAGACTGCCCTGTGGCCGGTGATGGCGGATGCGATCAGGCGCGCGGACCCCGACGAAGCTCGCGCGCTCGGCCGTCATCTCACGCGCACCAGCACCGACCGGAATCCAACGGTGCTCGGCATGGCGATGCTTGCCGCTGTCGGAACCGAAGAAGACATCGCACTGATCCAGACGATCGGCCTGTTATCCGACACCTTCGGACTTTTGGCCGCCCAGGCTCTCGCCCGACTTCCCAATCCGACGACCAACCTCATCTGGCTCGCCGACCGCACGGCCGCGTGGGGTCGGGTGTATCTCGTCCAAACCATTTGTGAGCTAGGTGATCCCGCGGCCGACCCGTGGCTGCTCCGGAAGGCGTGCGACGGTCACTTCCTCAACGGCGAATTCGCCTACAAGGTGGCCTGTGCGGCACCGGTCCACACAGCGATAGCGGCACCGGATGCCGACGAGGTTCTCGTCGACCACACCGGCGACCTCCTGTCCACCCTGGTCGGGGCCGACGGCATGGGCGGCACTCTCTGGGACTACGAGCACGCGGAACAGGTTCTCGCCGACTATCTCTCGCACGTAGCTCGGCTCACTCCCAATCTGGATCGTTACCACTCGGTGTGGGTCCTCGCCTGCTTTCTGGACGGTCGCCCCGGCTCCCCGCCACCGAACTGGGCAACCTTGGAATCGCTGCGAACCGGCTATTGGTCCCTCCTGGCCACATCGGCGTGGCAATCGGCGCGCGCCGACGAAGAGAACCTCGGCGAGAACTGACCGAGATTGGGGAACGGCGATTCTTTTCTGCGGTGGCCGGGATCTACATGTCTGAGGCGCGGTCCGTGATGGGCCGGTCTCGATCATGTACGCCGAGAAAGAAAGCCTGATTGCCGATGAGTATTCCCGCGACCATGCGTGCGCTGCAGCAGAACTCCCTCGATGGCCCGCAGGACATGTGTCTGATCACCGACGCACCGGTGCCGAGTCCCGGCCCGGGGGAGGTGCTGATTCGAGTTACCGCGGCCGGTGTCAATTTCCGTGACGTGATGCAGGCTCACGGCACGTCGGCAGGTGGGCCGCAGCCGCCCTACGTGGCGGGGTTCGAGGCCGCCGGTGAGGTTGTCGCGGTGGGCGCGGCGGTGACCGGCCCGCCGCTCGGGGCTCGCGTAGTCGGCGTCGGTGACGGCGCTTTCGCTGACTTCATGGTGATGCCCGCGGCCGCGGCGGTGCCGGTACCGCCGGGTTGGACGGAACAGCAGGCGCTGGGGCTGATGGTCAACTGGCCCACCGCGCTGGCCGCACTCGTGCCCTTGGGCGGCATCACCTCGGGGCAGACCGTGCTGATCCACGCTGCGGCGGGCGCGACCGGCCAAGCCGCGGTCGCCATCGCCAAACACTATGGGGCAACGGTCGTCGCCACCGCCTCCCCGGCCAAGCACGAGACAGTGCTGGCTCTGGGCGCGGACCATGTATTGGATTCCCGCCGTGGCGATTTCGTCGCCGAGGTGTTGGCGCTGACCGGCGGGGCGGGCGTCGATTTGGTGCTGGAATCGGCAGGCGGTGCCACCTTCGAGGCCAGTCTGGCCGCCGCCAAGCGGGTCACCGGACGGGTCGTCGTCTACGGCTTGGCAGGCGGTGAGGCCGCGATCACCAACTGGGATCTGGTGTACAAGCATCAGATCCACCTCATCGGTCTCAATATCGGTGTGCTGATCCAGGCCGCACCGCAGATCTTCGGCGAGCTCATGGGCGAGCTGTCGACGCTGATCGCCGCCGGGGTCCTCACCCCCGTCCAACCCACCGCCTATGACTTGGCCGACGGC
>NZ_JBSGBY010000160.1:0-14283 GCF_053601505.1 Nocardia sp. NPDC004722 | reverse complement strand
ACCGCGTAATCCATTGCCACCTGTTCGGCATGGCGGTCGTTGTCGGCGGTGGTGCGTTGTCGGTCCGCATCCGAGCGTGCCGACAGCCAGAGAGCATGCCGGCCCAGCTGTGGTCGGGATCGTTGATGCATTCGCCGTCGAGGCTGGGCCCGCGGGTGGTGTCGAGCCGGAACGGCAGCAGGAAGCCGTCCGAGGTCGGCCCGATGCCCGGCGCGTAGCCGTACTGCTGCCAGGCCGGTGACGGGTCGCCGAATCCTCGTGCGCCCGAGTAGGTTCCGAAGTAGTGGTCGAAGGACCGATTCTCCTGCATGAGCAGGACGAAGTGCTCGATGTCCCCGAGCCCGCCCATACCCGCCGGGTCGGCGGCGTAGGCGCGGTCGATGATCGGACTTGCCCAGGACGCGATGGCGCCGACCCCGCCCGCCGCGATCGCCTTGGCCAGGAACGCGCGCCGATCCAACCCGTCGAACACACCCATGGGTCACCCAATCCTTCTTCTTCCGAGGAGTTTCGAAAATGTCTGCGCGGTATACGGTTCCGCTTCCCGTCCGAGAGAAACTGGACGAGTGATCAATCGACTCGGTCATGACATACGGCCTACGTGTCCGCAGGGTCGAACCTCGGTGAACGGCGGCTGAATTTAATACCAGAGGTATCGCATACCAGTGGTAGTGGATAGTTGAGGCTGCTACCTCGTCTGATCTCGACCATGGCCTTGACGGTGTCTGGGTCAGGCGTCACACTTGCTACCGTAGGTATCGCATACCAGCGGTATCGGATATGTGTCGAGCCGCCCACGGGAGAATGCGATGGAGCATGAGCACTTCGATGTCTTGATCGTCGGGGCGGGGTTGTCCGGGATCGGCGCGGCGTATCGCTTGCGGACCGAGTGTCCGGGCCGGAGCTTCGCCATCCTGGAGGGACGGTCGGCGATCGGCGGGACGTGGGATCTATTCCGGTACCCAGGCATTCGGTCGGATTCCGACATGTTCACCTTGGGTTATCCGTTTCGCCCGTGGGCCGAAAGTGTCAGCATCGCCGAGGGATCCGCTATTCGCGACTACATCCGGGAGACGGCCTCGGCGTACGAGATCGATCGCGCGGTGCGTTACGGCCAACGGGTGGTCTCCGCGTCGTGGTCCAGCGATACCGGGCGGTGGACCCTCGAGGTGCGATACGACGATCGGGTGTGCAGATACACCTGCGCTTTTCTGTATCTCTGCACCGGCTACTACAGCTACGGCGGTGGATACCTACCCGACTTCCCCGGGCGTGACCGCTTCGCGGGCACCGTGATTCATCCGCAGGACTGGCCCGCGGACTTCGACTGGTCCGGTCGCAAGATCGTGGTCGTCGGCAGCGGCGCGACCGCGGTCACGCTGGTTCCAGCGCTGTCCGAGCGCGCGGCGCGGGTGACATTGCTGCAAAGGTCGCCCTCTTACGTCTCGGCGCTGCCACAACGCGACCCGATGGTCGACGCCTTGCGCCGGCTGGTCCCGACCCGACAGCTGGCGGTCGGGATCAGATGGCGAAACATCCTGCTGGGCACCATGTTCTATCAGTTCTGTCGCCGATGCCCCGAGCGCGCGCGGGCGCTGCTGAACAGAACCACCGGCACACAGCTCGAAGGCTCGGGCATCGCGGTGAATCCACATTTCTCGCCGCGCTACGCACCCTGGGATCAGCGCATGTGTCTGGCCCCCGACGGGGATCTGTTCGCCGCGCTGCGGAGTGGGCGCGCGGAGATCGTCACCGACAGGATCGCGACCTTCACCGAGACGGGGATCGCACTCGAATCGGGGAGGCACCTGGACGCGGACGTCATCGTGACCGCCACCGGGCTGAACGTGGTGGCCGCCGGCGAGATCGCGTTCACCGTCGACGGGGAGGCGCGGTCGATGGGGGATCGGATGGTCTACCGCGGGATGCTGTTCACCGGGATGCCGAACCTGGCGTGGTGCGTCGGGTACACGAACGCATCCTGGACGCTGCGGGCGGATCTGGTGTCCCGCTACGTTTGTCGTCTGCTCAACCGGATGGACGCCGACGGTTTCGACTTCGCCGTGCCTGTCGCCGCGGCCGACGAATACGCCGATGCGCCGTTCCTCGGACTGACCTCGGGGTACGTACAGCGCGCCGGCGGAGTGCTGCCCAAGCAAGGTCGGCACGCTCCCTGGCTGCTGCGCCAGAACTATCTACTCGACTTTTTCACCATGAGATTCGGCCGGCTGGACGAGGGCATCGAGTTCGGGCGCCGTCGCTCCGCGAACATCGTCGAACCGGTCTGAACTCGCCCGCTCTCAGTCATTTTCGAAGGGAGTCTTCCCATGAACACGACAGGCACCACCGACCTGGTCACAGTGTTGCCGCCGGGTCCTCAGTGGCCCGGCGCGCTCCAGGCCCTGCTCTACCTCGCTGGGCGGCGGCGCGCACTCGAGTACATCTGGCGACGGTATGGATCGGAATTCACAGTCGCCGTTCCACTGTACGGTCGCGTCGTCGTCGTCACCGATCCGATATTGGCCCGGCAGCTGCTCGCCGCGGGACCGGATATCGCGGGCAAGACGGATCCGAATCTGGGCCGGGTGCTCGGCCAGGGCTCACTGTTCAACCTCGATCAGGAACCGCACCGGCGTCGTCGTCGGCTGCTGTCACCGCCGTTGCACGGCAAGCGCATGCGGGTGTACGAGGACGTCATCGAGCAGGAGTTCCGGCGCGAATCCACGACGTGGCCCGAAGGGGTGGAGTTCGCCATCCAACCGTCCACGATGCGGATCACCCTGAACGCGATCCTGCGCGCGGTGTTCGGTGCCGAGGGCGATGAACTGGACCGGCTGCGTGAGATCATGCCGCCTCTGGTCACCTTGGCGTCCCGGCTCGCGGTCACGCCGCGACTGCCCCTGGGCGGCAGCCGATTCAACCCATCGGTCCGGTTCGCCGCGCTGCGACGCGAATACGATGAGCTGATCACGGCCTTGATCGGCCGGACGCTGGCCGATCCGCTGCTCGACGAGCGCGCCGATATCCTGTCGCTGCTGCTGCGCTCCCGATACGACGACGGAGAGGCGATGTCGCACAGTGACATCGCCGACGAACTGCTCACCTTGCTCGCGGCCGGGCACGAAACCACCGCGACCACGCTGGCTTGGGCGGCGGAGCGACTGCGCCGCCATCCGGTGATATTGGCCCGCTTGGTCGAGGAAATCGATTCCGGCGCGGAGAACTTCCTCCAGGCCACGATTTGGGAAGTGCAACGGGTCCGACCGGTGATCGGCGGTACGGGCCGCCAGGTGCGCGCCGCCACCATGGAACTCGGTCCTTGGGTGCTGCCCCGCGACTGCCGGGTGCTGGTCGGCATTGGACTGATGCACTTGGACGAGCAGACCTATCCCAACGCCCGCGCCTTCGACCCGGACCGATACCAGACCTGTAAGCCGGACTTCACCGTATGGCTTCCCTACGGCGGCGGCTACCGGCGCTGTATCGGCGCGGAGTTCGCGAACATGGAGATGAAGGTCGTCCTGCGCTGTCTGCTCAGGGATTTCGAGTTGGTCCCCACCACGGAGCGGGACGAGAAATGGCACGACCGGGGGGTCGCTTTCGCCCCGGGGAAGGGCGGCCGCGTCGTGCTACGCCGCCGCCCCTCCGCCCGCTCCCGCAGCGCGGCCGAAGGGCGAGCCGCGGTCGGTCAGGTGGTGCCGTGACCGACGACGAACTGGCCATCGTGGACCTCGCGCTGCTCTGGGAACCCTTCGGTGGCCCCAACGGTGACGAACTGCTGATCACCCTCGGGATGACCGAACCCGGGTTCCGCGCTCGGGTTCGCGACATTCTCTCGACCCGCGGTACCCGCATCGACGAGCCTCTTCGTCGACACGCTCGGGCGGTGCTGCGCTCCTACCTGCACGACAACTGACCGCTGGGCTGGCGCGACGGCCGGTGACCCAGCCCGAGTGCGGCGAGCGCGGCGTTGTGGCCGCTCATGCCGTGCGCGCCTGGTCCAGGCGGGACCGCGGCCGAACACAGGTACGTGCTCGCTGCGATCCGATAGGGGCGCAGGGTGATTCGGGGGCCGCCGAAGACGAGCTGGCGCATCGATTTGTCGCCCGTCAGGATGTCACCGCCCACATAGTTGGGGTTGTAGCGCGCGAATTCGCCGGGGGCCGTGATCGTCATGGCCAGAACCCGGTCGCGGAAGCCTGGAGCGAAACGTTCCACCTGATTCAGGAGCAAGTCGGTTGCCGGGCCCGAATAGCCGTGCGGTACATGGGCATACAGATCGATCGGGTGCTGGTTCCCGACAGACCTATCCGGGTCGGCCAGGTACTGCTGGCCGACCACGAGGAACGGTCGCTCCGGCATCCGGCCGGCCCGAATGTCTCGTTCGACGGCTCTCACCTCGGCCGCGCTGCCGCACACGTGCAGGCTTCCCGCCCGCCGGGCGGCCGAATTCGTCCACGGGATACCGTCCTCGACCGCGAGGCTTATCTTGTAGGCGGCGGGGCCGTGGCGGTATCGCCGGAACGTGCGAGCCACCCGCGATGGCAGACGGTCGCCGAGGATCTCCGCAACCGCGGCGGGAGACAGGTCGAAGAACAGCAGATCGGCGGGAGGGAGCTGATCGGCGGATCGTATCCAGCATCCTGTCTCGATCTTGCCTCCGGCCTCGACCAGGGCCGCGGCCATGGCATCGGTGATGGCCCGGGAACCGCCCACTGCGACAGGCCACCCGTGCCGATGTCCGGCCATGGTGATACCGAGCCCGATGGCAGCCGAGAGCACGCGGTGCTGCGGTTGCCAGCCGTGCGCCATATTGCCCGCGAACAGTGCCGCGCCCTCGGGAGTGTGAAACAAACGAGTCAGCTGCGCGGCCGGGATCAGACTGGGAATCCCGAAGCGCGCCAACCGGATCGGATGGGATGGCAGGCGCAACAGCGGCCGCATGAAGTCGGTGGACAGTTCGTCGTAGTGCAATGCCGACGTTTCGAACAGCCTTTTCCACACCGCGCCGTCGGCGCCGAGTTCGGCCGCGGTGGCTGTGACGGATCGGTGCAGCACACCCGCGGTGCCGCCATCGAGGGGATGGACGCAGTCGATCGGCGCACGCCCCCAACGCAATCCATACCGATGGGCGTCGATGGAAGCCAGGAACGGTGAGCCAGCCGCCATCGGGTGTGCCATCGAACAGTGGTCGTGCAGCAGCCCGGGCAGGGTCAGCTCGCCCGAGCGGGTGCCGCCGCCGATCTCGGCGGCACCCTCGAGCACAGTGACCTCGACGCCGTTGCGGGCCAGGGTGACGGCGGCGGCCAGCCCATTGGGACCCGCCCCGACCACGATCGCCCTCGTCATCGGGCCGTGCCGTGATCGATGAGTTGCACGGGAACCGGCTCGGCGGGGTCGGGCCAGGGTTGGCGGGCGATCATGTCGGCCACCCGCACATAGCCTTGTTCGACGAGACCCGTTGCCGCGTCGATGATCCGGTAGTGCTGGCGCTGGCGGTGGATGGGTTGCGACTCGAGGACGACCACGCGCAATTCGCCGGGGCCGAACGCGCAGCGGCGTTGCAGGGCGGCGAGCAGTTGCTCGTTGTGCAGGTGGCCTTCGCCGAAGTTCCAGCCCACGGCCTGACCGGCGACCGTCTCTCCGTCGCGCACGACATAGTCGGCGAGATCGCCGACCGCGCGTTCGACGAGAGTATTGAGCGCGCGGCCGTGCGGGTGCATCGCCCGCCAGGCCATGCCCTTAGTGATCATCATGTCCATACCGTGCGCTCCGTACAGTGCCGTGAGCTGCTTGGTCGCCGACGCGGAGCTCGCCGTGAGGTTGCGGTCGAGTCGTTCCTCGGCGTCCCCGCGGAACAGCCAGGCGCTGGTGGCCCAGTTGCCCGCGTAGTACCGCATCGACGGGAGGAACGAAATCCATTCGGGTTTCACGTTACCCAACGCCGGAACCACCACCAGTGCGAGCAGCAGGACAATGCCGAGCAGCGGCGACCGCAGATCGAAGACGTTGACGTCGGCGTAGTGCCCGAACAGCCACGGGATGCTGATGATGAAGAAGATGTTCCACTCCAGCGGCACACCCATCGGTACCGTCGAAATGATGTGCACGTGGAAGATCACCATCGCGATGACCGCGATCCACGTCGCCGTGCCACCGTGGCCGAGGAACACGAGATACGCCGGAATCGTGTACTCGATCAAGGTGCCGAGGTGCGCCAGACCGAACGGCAGCCGGGAGGCCCGCAGGTCGTGCGGGAATTCGCGATACATCTTGCGCTTGAGCCATTTCAGCCGCATCACCGGGCTGTTGCTCATCATCACCGAGACCACGAACGGGAAGTGGTGGTTGAGCTTGGATGTCGCCGCGCCCCACCACAAGCCGAGCATGATCAGCTTCCAGCCGATGATCTGATCGGTGGGCGAGAAGAAGAACACCAGCACCGCGAGGCCGTAGTGCTCCGCGCGCGCGGCGAGGAACACCGTCTTGTCACGCAACCCGAGCAGCGCGAGTGCGACCAGGAGCGGGAGCACCGCCCGGGTGTCGAGGAGTCCGACAGCGGTCGGCCGCACTGTGAGCGCCACGATCCCCGACGCCAGCACGACCGAGTACAAGACCACGTCGGCGAGGTTCCGGCGATCGCCTCTCGTGAACGGCACCCGTTGCGGCCACGGTGGCAGGCGAACGGTGCCGGGACGTAGGAAGTACAGCGCACCGCCGATCGGTGGGAGGAACCGCATGGTGAGTGGGCCTGAGCCGCAGCCCAATCCGAGGATCTCCCACAGCAGTGTCCACACGATCAGCTTCTGGTAGGCCAGCGGCTCGGTCCACCACTCGGCGAGGTCGCCGATCCCGCCGAAGCCGGGAGTCAGTCCGATGACCACGACGGCCCCGGCCACGTAGACGGCGCATTTGAGCAGATACAGCGGGAATACGCCCCACGGTGTGCCGAAACCGTTTTCGGCCCAATGCACCGACATGAGGCGCATACGTTCGGTGCGCGGCAGCGACAGCCAGCGCGCTTCGTCGATATCCGGGAAATCCGGAGCCAGGAAACCCATGGTCGCCTACTCGCCGAGTTCGGTCAGGCGGGTGCGCAGGGCAGGCTTGTCGATTTTGCCGACCGGGTTGCGTGGCAGCCAGTCGACGGTGACGAAGTCGACGGGAATCTTGAACTTGGCCAACGAATTCCGCATGTGGTCGGCGAGTTCCTCAGTGGTGACGCCCTGGCTGTCGCGGAAGGACACGAACGCCACCGGCACTTCGCCGTAGCTCTCGTCGGCCCGGCCCACCACGGCCGCCTCGAGTACCCGGGGGTGTGAGGTCAGCGCCGCTTCGAGCTCCTTCGGGTAGATGTTCTCGCCGCCGCGGATGATCATGTCCTTGATCCGGTCGACCATGACCAGGTAGCCGTCCTCGTCGAGCCGGCCCACGTCACCGGTGTGCAGCCAGCCATCGACGATAGCCTCCGCCGTCGCCTCAGGGCGGCCCAGGTAGCCGCGCATCACCATGGGGCCCTTGATCAGGATCTCGCCCGCTGAACCGTCGGTGACGAATTCACCGTTCGCACCGCGGATTGCGATCTCGTGGCCGGGCAGCGGTAGCCCTACCGTACCGGGCTTGCGTCGCCCGCTCAACGGGTTGACGGTGCTCGCGCACGTCGCCTCGGACAGGCCGTAGCCTTCGCAAATCGTGACGCCGTAACGGGTTTCGAACCGCTCGATCGCCTCGGCGGTCATCGGTGCGGCGCCACAGGCGGCGAACCGCAACGACGAGGTGTCCGGGACGAGCCCCTCCGGCAGCGCGGACAGCAGATTGAAGATCGTGGGGACACCCGAAAAGAAGGTCGGGCGCACCTTGTGCACTACCTCGAAGAAGGTGTGGGGGCGGAAGCGGCCGGTGATCGTCACCCGCGCGCCGGCCAGCAGCGGGGTCAGCGTTCCGGCGATGATGCCGTTGGCATGGAACAGCGGCAGGATGAGCAGGCTGTGGTCCTCGGCGGAGGTGGCGGTGACGGCCTGCAGCGCAACGCATTCACCCATGATGCTGGCGTGGGTCAACTCGACGCCCTTGGGTCGTCCGGTCGAGCCCGAGGTGTAGATCACCACCGCCAGTGCCTGTGCGGAGAAATCCTCGGGCGCGACGACGGTGTCAGCGCTCTGGTGGCGGTTCAGATCGGAAACGGAAAGCCGTACGGGCGCTGTGATCTCCGCGGCCGTATCGTCGCCGTGGACGAGGGCGCTGACCCCGGCGTCGTCGAGCTGATACTGCGCCTCATCGGCCGTGAGCCAGGGGTTCACCGGGGTCGCCGCCGCGCCCAGCCGCCACGCCGCGAACATCGCCACCACGAGTTCGACTTGATTCGGCAGCATGATCGCGATGATGTCGTCCGCGCCTACTCCGGCCTGGGCGAGACGATGCGCGTACGACCGGACGCGGTGCAGGAACTCCGCGTTGGTGATCGAACCGGAGTCATCCGCGAGGCAGGGGCCCTCCGGCGATTGTGCTGCTCGCACATCCGGCAGCGCGGCGAAATGCATGATGGCTCCTGACCTGTCGACGCTCGTACGTCCCCGGTGAGACGTGGATTACAGCAGTCAAGGTAGGTTTCCGGCTGTGTGCCGCGCCACGGGCGGTCGAGCCGAAGATTCGCCGATCCCTTGTGCGGAGAGCACGAATCAACCGGCGTGGTGCAGCATCGCCGAGCCCAGCCAATGCGCCGCGTGCAGTGCCAGCTGCACATCGAGGGTGTGGACAGGATCGTCGTCGAAGCTGTGGCCGCACAGGTCCAACGCTTGCTGGACGCGATACTGAATGGTGTTGCGGTGCATGGTCATCGCTTCGGCTGTCGCGGAATAGCTGCGATTGTGCAGCAGGAAAACTCGCAGTGTCTCCCGCAGCCAGCCCGCCCGTTCGGAGTTCTCCGCGAGATCGCGCAGGCATCGAGAAATGAAGCAGCGTAAAGCTTCCGGGTCGCCGATCAGCATCGCGATCGCCGCGACCTGGTGGTATCCGATTGCTTTGGGCGCGTCCGGTCCGGCCGCCAGCGACACCTCACGAACCCGATCGGCCTGCGCCAGGCTGCGCCGGAATCCGGCGACGCCGGGCAGGGGACTGCCCAGCGCGACTCGGACCGGGGTGACGAAATCGGCGAGGGCCCGATTGATCTGATCGATATCGGGTGCCGTGCTCGTGGGCACGGCGAACCACAGCCGCATTTCCCGCTCGTCGACCGGCACCAGCAACGGTCGACCGACTGTTTCGAGTGCCTGGCACAGCACGGTGCGCAGGTCGTCGAAGACGCCGACGGCGGCGGTGGCCGGAACTCCGGGCTCAACCCAGGCATCGACCGCGATATGCGTGGAGGCGAGCGAGTACGCGAGCAGCTCCTCGGCCTCCGCGGAATCGCGCAACGAGCCGTCGAGCACGCGCTCGACCCACTGGCGGCGCAGTCCGACTCGGTTGTCGGCCCAGCGTGCGCGTTCTTCGTCGTAGGCGAGGGTGACGTCCTCGCAGACGGTGTCGACATATCGGGCCGATCGATTCACCAGCTCGGCGATCGCCGCGCCGGTGTCCGGGCCTACGGCCAAAATGGCGTGCTGCATGGCCACGTCCAGTAATCGGGCGTGACCGATCCGATAGGCCCGGATGAGTGCGGCCAGCGGCACATCCCGTTGCGCGAGCAGTCTGGCGTACGCGATGGCGGCCGGTGGCGCCGACACGCGCAGCACAGGGTCGGCACTACCGAGATACTGCATGACGGCGACGATGTTCTCGATGATGCTGGCCTCGAGCAAGGTGCGCATGCGAGCGTCGCGGTCGAGCGCGCTGATCTGGGAGCGGGTCGCCGCCGTGAGATCGCGTGCGAATTCCGCACGCCGATCCATGATCTCGCGTGTCACCGCGGGCAGTATGTCGGACAGGTGCTCGGTCAACCGGCAGCGCTCCTCGCTCGGTGTTCGATGGGCGTGACGGTAGCCCGAAAGTGGCTCAGACTCCGACGATTTCGGCGCTGCGCTCCCAGAGGGCACGCTGATAGTCCAGGTCGGAGCGGCTGCGAACCGGCGGTAGCAAGCGCATTCCCGGGGTAGAGGTGAAGAACCGCCCCGTGATACCGGCGAGTTCCGGATCGAGGGTCAGTCGAATTCCCATGCGGGCACCCTGCTGCGGTGTCCGTACGAGACCGACACGTGACAGGGCGCGAGCGCCGCGATCGGCCAGGCGGCTTTCGCGGGTGAACCCACTCGCGACCGGCCCGGGGCAGAAGCAATTGGCGGTGACACCGGAATCGGCAAGGCGGCGCGCGAGTTCCTGCGTGAACAGGATATTGAGCAATTTCGTTCGACCGTATTGGAATTGGCCGCCCACCGGACCGTAGTCGGCGGGGCCACCGAGGGCGTCCGGTTGTGGGCGGGACGCCGATCGGTGCGCCTCCGAGGCTGTGGTGATCACGCGAGCCCCGGGTGTAGCGGTGAGCAGATCGAGGAGCAGGTTCGTCAGCAGGAATGGGCCGAAATGATTGGTGGCCATCATGTAATCGAGGCCCTCGGGCGTGGTGCGTGAGCGAGTGAGGGTCAGGCCCGCGTTGTTGGCCAGCACGTCGATCCGGTCCAGGCGCTGGTGGATCTCCGCGGCCGCGTGCCGGACGTCGGACAGGACGCTCAGGTCGGCGAGCACGACGTCGGGTTTGCCACGGGCGCCGGGCTCGGCCGCGAGTTCGGCGGCTACCGCCTCGGCCTTCGCCCGGTCGCGGGCAATGATGGTGAGATCGGCTCCACGCCTGATCAAATCGCGCGCCCAGGCTTTGCCGATACCGTTCGTGGCACCGGTGATCACCACCCGAGCGCCGCTGATGTCGCGTTCCATGGTCATGGTCGGGCTCTCTTCTGGGCGACTATCGGGTCGGCTCGGCGATCGTGTCGCCGGCGAGCTCATGGATCAAGAACTGCTCCTGGGCGGTGATCGCCGGGGACAGAAAGGGTTCGGCGTAGATCTCGAAATGTCCCGCCCGATAGCGATGCAGTTCGGCCCGCGGACCGAGGCGCTCGGCGGCGTCGAGGGTCGGCTGTACCGGCGTGAGGTCGTCGAGGTCGGCACCGAAGAACTGCACCCGGCACGGCAGCCGGTCCAAGTAATCGACGGCCCGGAACATCGGGACCGTCGCGAAGTCGCGCAGCCCGACCCGATTCAGCCAGGTGGGGCCCGCGATCGACGCCACATAGCCCCATGAGACATCGGAGACGTACGCGGCGGGCGCGTCCGCGGGACCCACGGCCTGGATATAGAACGGCTCGCGACCGCGCAGCCCCCGCCAGACGTCACGCGCGATGCACGAGACCAGCCAGAGCGTGCGCCGAACCGGGGTGTTTCGTACCAGGAAGCGCAGCGTTGCGAGATTGTCCAGGTTGGGCACCTGGGCGATGACGGCGGCGATGCGACCGTCGCGGGCCGCAGCGGCGACTGCCAATCCACCCGAATACGAAGTGCCCCACAGCGCCACCCGAGAGGCGTCGACATCGGGCAGTGTGCGCGTCCACTCGATCGTCGCGGCGTAGTCGGCCAATTGTGAACGCACGGAGACGACTTCGCGGGGTCGGCCCCCGCTGCGGCCGAATCCAGTGAAGTCGATGACCACCGCGTGTAAGCCCGCCGCGGCGAACCGCTCGGCATAAGCGGCCAGGCCGCAGTCGCGGGTAAGCCCGAAGCCGTGGCCGAGGATCACCGCGGGCGTGCCGTGTTCGGTGCGCAGGTGATCGGACGCAGGCGGGTAGTGCCATGCGCTCAGGGAGTGCCCGTCGCGGTCGAAGGACACCTCCTCGCGGCGCGGTGCGTGGTGGTCGGGGAGGGGATTGGAGGCCATGAGCGTCCCGTCTTCGAGAATTCTTGGTGGAGAGGGGGTTCGGGAATCGGTGACGGAGAAAATGGGACGCCGGCCCGCGCCTTGGGCGGCACCGCGCGCGAGCCGGCGTCTCGGCCTCGGATCAGGACTTGGCCCGACCTTCGGCGGTCTTGCGCGCCCCGTCGATCATGGTGGTGGTCATCCGCTGCAGGATCGCCGTCACCAAGCCGTCGGGGACCGGAAGCCGGGGCACCGATGCCATGGTGTACCGAACGAGGGTGCCCCTGGGGTCATCGTGGAACTCGACAGTGCCGATGTGCTCGCGCACCGGGAGCCCGGACAGCACTCGGTAGACCATGCGCTCGTCGGGTACGAGGTCGGTGATTTGCTCGCGTACGCCGAATCGGCCGAAGCCCAGGAAATGGATCGCGCCCACGCCTTGGCGTTCCGCGGTGCCGGGGCGTTCCAAGCGGGTCCGCATCGGCAGATATTCACCGCTGCGCTCCCGGTCGGCGAAGACCTCGAAGACGACGGGGCGAGGGGCCTGGATGACGGCCTCGACGGTGTTAGTCGGCATCGACGCCTCCCCGGCGGAAGGTGACGAAGCTGCGCACCAGGAACAAGACCTGGGCAGCCACGGCGATCACGCCGAGCGGTCGGGTTTGCTTGCGCAGGAACAGGATTCCCATTGTCGTCTCGGTGACGCCGAAGCCGAGCGTCCATGGCCGCAGCGGCTCCTTGAACGCGATCGCGGTCATCCGGTCCCAGCGGCTGGGGAAGATCAAGTGCGATATGCCGATGACGGTGAGGTACCAGCCGAAGTACCGCAATGGCGAGCGGTCCGGTTCCTCTGCCGGGGCGGGGTACTGGGAAGTGTCCTGGGCTGCCATAGCCATGGGGATCCTGTCGATATGTGGACCGCCGCGACGGTGCGGCGATCGCGAACAACTGTGTACATAGATGTAGGTACCACAAGGTAGTTATCGGCACCATCCTCCGATACCGAAGGTATCGCATACCGATGGTAGCGGCTATGGGTAGAGTTGGGCGGGTGTTGGCGTGGTTGCGTGCCGACCGTCCACGGTCGTGCCGAGGAGCCGAGCCGGGTCATGAAATTCGTGACGAGGGCACATAGGCGGTCTCTGGAACGAGATCTAGCGTGGATTCCCGAATCGAACCGAACCCTGGGGCAGCGTGAAGAGCATCGAGACCGCGATATTGCGCGCGACCTGGCGCGATGTGCTGGCGCAAGTCCGCGCGGGCACCGAGACCTACGTCATCCTGCAGCACGGGCGCCCCGAGGCGGTCCTCATGTCCGAAGCGCAGTGGCTGCAGGGGTGCGCCAAAGTTCCTGTCCCCGAGGGGGATCGACGCCACTGGGCTGCTTCCGACGCGCGCAGCTGCCTGCGTGCCGTACGCACGGCAGCTGATATGCGCGGACAGCACGCCCTCATCCGGAAGCTCTACGGCACCCTGTTCAAGGATGGTTCCGCGAGGCATTTCGAAGCCGTGATCGCACCGTGCGAATGGGTGTGCCAGTCTCTACCCGAATTGGGTGACGGCATGGATCAATCCGCGCGGCCCGGCATCGACCGCGTCAATTCGTTTCGTCGGTCGCGCGCGGGTTCTCTCGGCGTTGTCGTCGATCGTTGATTCGACCGACGATTTCCACGCACGCCGGGATCCAGATCGGACTCAGCCCGAGGAGAAAAAGGGGAACGAGAGTCTTGGATAAGTCGAGCACAGGTATACACCTTTGTGTCGTCCGAAGTGATGTACAGCACGTTATGTGGCTCGGGCAACCGGATGTACGGGCGTAGCGCACGAAACTTCTGGTGAATTCGTGCGCTACGCACAAATGGATCGCGGCTATTTCTGCTTGCGCTCCAGTGCAGAGGTTTTCGGGTGGTCTTTCGCGGTGGTCGCGGTCATCGCGCGGAGCGCCGCCGACAGCGCGCGCACCTGGTCGGTAAGGTCGTCCACTCGATCCTCGAGTTCCTCCAAGCGCTGAGACGTCGCGCGGACACGTCCGTGCAGCAGGCCCTGCTCGGAGGCTGTCGGCAGATTCAAGGCGCCCAGCGCGGATTCCTGTATCCGCAGCGCCGTATCGCGTGCGTCCGTGGCGCGATGGATGAGTTCGGTCGTCAGCGGCGTGGCCAGGACGGCGTTCACCGTGCCGAGGACCGCGGACTGGAGGCGGTCGAGTGGATTCACTTCATGTTCTCCGGTCATGGTCAGAAGGTGGGAATTGCTGTGCCGGAACGGAATTCCTGATCGAGGAGGCCGAGTGGGGTGGTCGGTGCGTCGCCGTGCAGCCATTCGCGCAGCATGCCATGCCAATCCCCGGTCGCACGGAGGTGGCCGATGGTGGCCATGACGAGCAGCATCATCCGCAACACCACGGCCTGGTCGGCGGGCATCACGAAAGTGTTCGTGATGCTGCG
>NZ_JBSGBY010000159.1:0-14372 GCF_053601505.1 Nocardia sp. NPDC004722 | reverse complement strand
CTCGGTTTTCACCCGGGTCACGGACTTCGCGTATGTGCCACGGGACGCCGAGGTGGAGATCTCCACAACGGACGGGATCGAGGTGGCCTTGCCGATGGCGCGATGCGAACGGCGACTGGAGCCGAAATACGGACCGGCCGAAGAGGTTCCGGTGGAAGTACGGGGAGCCGGGCAGGCGACCCGGCAGGTCACGAACTTCGGGTCGCCCGGGGTGTGGGAGCACGCGGACAAGCTCAATGCGTGCGAACTCATTACGCCGGAAGGGAATTGGTCGTCGTATCCGCCGCACAAGCACGACGAGGCGACCGAGTGTGAGGTCGTCAACGAGGAGATCTATTACTTCCGGATCGCGGGGCGGGATGGAATCACCCCTGGGCGTGAGGGATTCGGGATGCACCGCACCTATACCGCCGACGGCTCGCTGGACGAGAACGTCGCGGTGCGCGACGGGGACGTGTTCCTCGTGCCGCACGGGTATCACGGCCCGTGCATCGCCGCGCCCGGTTACCCCATGTACTACCTGAACGTGCTGGCCGGTCCCGCGCCGGAACGCTCCATGGCCTTCTGTGACGACCCCGCGCACGCCTGGGTGCGAGCCGCGTGGGCCGATCAGCCCTTGGACCCGCGCTGCCCGGTCACTTCTCACCAAGGACGGCTCGGATGAAGCTCACCACCGCGCAGGCGCTGGTCACGTGGATGATCGCGCAACGCTCACAAACTCTCGACGGTCGCGAAGTCCCGTTGTTCCCCGCGGTTTTCGCGATCTTCGGCCACGGCAACGTGCTCGGCCTGGGCACCGCGCTGGCCGAACGCCGCGCCGAGATCCCGGTCTGGCGCGGGCACACGGAAGAAGGCATGGCACTTGCGGCGGTCGGACTGGCCAAGGCGTCGCATCGGCGACAGGTGGGCGTCGCCACCTCCTCGATCGGCCCGGGCGCACTGAATATGGTGACCGCCGCCGGTGTGGCCCACGCGAATCGGCTGCCCCTACTCCTCCTCCCCGGCGACACTTTCGTCAGCCGCGCCCCCGACCCGGTCCTGCAACAGGTCGAGCACTTCGGCGACCCCACCCTCACCGTCAACGACGCCTTCCGTCCGGTGAGCCGCTACTTCGACCGCATCACCCGCCCCGAGCAGTTGATCGCGACGCTCCCGCAGGTGGCGCGCGTGCTCACCGATCCCGCCGACACCGGCCCGGTGGTGCTGGCGCTGCCGCAGGACGTACAAGCCGAAACGTACGACTTCCCGGACGCCCTGTTCGAACCCGTGGTCCACCATGTGCGGCGGCCCCGTCCCGATCGGCGCGAGCTCGCCGAGGCGGCACGAGTCCTGCGCGCGGCACAACGCCCGCTGCTGGTGTTGGGCGGGGGAGTCCGCTACTCCGGTGCCGCCGGGGTCGCCCTGGAATTCGCTCGGCGGCATGGCATTCCGGTCACCGAGACGACGGCCGGGCGCACTCTCGTGCCACACGATCACCCGTTGTACGCGGGTCCGCTCGGTATAACGGGCGCGGCATCGGCCAACACCCTGGCCGCGGCCGCCGATGTGGTGCTGGCCGTCGGCACCCGGCTGCAGGACTTCACCACCGCGTCCTGGACGGTCTTCGCGCCGGAGGTGCGGATCGTGCACATCAACGCCGCGCGCTTCGACGCGGTCAAGCACGGTGCGCTCGCCGTGGTCGGTGACGCCGCCGCGACACTGCAGGACCTCGACGCGATGCTGCTCGAACCGTCGCCTGAACTCGGCGGCTGGCTCGTGGATTCGGACTGGACGGCCCGGGCGGCAGCGGTGCGCGCGGAATGGGACGCCCACATCGACAAACTCCGCGCCCCCACCCCTGGCCCGCCCGCCTACGCCCAGATCGTCGGCGCGGTCAACGATCTCAGCACCGCCGCCGACTACGTCATGACCGCCTCCGGCGGCCTCCCCGGCGAACTCGTCGGCGGCTGGCGCGCCCCCGCCGCACCACCCACCATGGACGTCGAATACGGCTTCTCCTGCATGGGATACGAACTCGCCGGAGCCTGGGGCGCCGCCATCGCCCGCTCGAGCACGACGCCCCCGACCGACACTCCCGCCGCACATGCGCTGAACTCTGCCGTGGCGGCCGCTGCGATGGACCCTGCCGGCACGCCGCGAGAACACAGTGCCGCAGCGCATCCGGTGGCGGCAAGCGGCCCAAATATGGAAGGGCTGGTCACGACACTGCTCGGGGACGGGTCGTACTTGATGTTGAACTCGGAGTTGTTCTCGGCGGCGTTCGCCGGGCATCCGTTCGTCGCGGTGGTGTGTGACAACGACGGGTATGCGGTTATCGCGCGGTTGCAGGAGGGGCAGGGTGGGGAGGCGTTCAACAATTTTTATGCCGACTGCCGGAGCAATCATGCCGAGCCGCCGCGGGTCGATTTCGCGGCGCATGCGCGGGCGTTGGGGTGTGAGGTGTTCACCGCGAGCGAACTCGGGGAGTTCCGCGTGGCGTATGGGCGGGCGCGGGAGGCGGCGGTCGCACGGCAGCGGCCCGCGGTTGTGGTGGTGCGGACCCAGCCGTCGGCGTGGACCGAGACGGGGGCGTGGTGGGAAGTGGGTGTGCCGCAGCATCTCTCGGGTCGGGGGGAGTTCGAGCGCGGGAAACCGCGGCAGGTGCGGTACACCGGGCGGGGCTGATCACGGCGGCGGTCCGTCGCGGCGTGTCGATCCGGGCAAACCTCCACTTGGGTGACCGGCGGCCCGAAATTGTGGCAGACTCGGCGCAAACACAGCATGGCCTTGGTGGCCAGCGATGATCGGGCACTGTCGGTCTGACAGGGCACAGCTACGGGAGTTTGAAGGTCGCAATGGATCTCAGCGCCATCGAGCGCCAGGTGGCCACCGATCGCGGGGCCGCGCGGGACCGGACGCCCGAAGCCGAGCTGGCGCTGGCGACCTCCCTGTGCGAGCTGGCCCGCGGGCTGATGGCCACCAAATCCGACCCGGCACAGCGGGACCGCTCGCCCTCGGCGCTGGAACCCGCCCAGGAGGCGGTGCTCATCCGGCTGCGCTGGCTGACCGCCGGGCACGTCACCGCACCCTTCGCCGCCGAGGTGACCGAGGCGCTGCGGCTGTTCGAACTGGCCGCCCGCACCATCGGCCACCGCGAGCTGGCGACCTCCACCATCCGCAACGCCTGCCAGGCGTATCGGCATGTGGCACAGAACTATCCGCTGGCCGCGGGCGCCTCGGCCGACGCGCTGTCCAAGTGCAGCGTGTGGCTGTGCCGCCTGGACCCGAAGGCGGCGGTGGCGGCGGGCGAGGACGCGGTGCGCATCCGCGCCGGACTCTTCGCCGCCGACCCGGATCAGGCCAACCGCTACCTGGCCTCCCTCAACACCCTGCTCCGCACCCTCATGGTCGGCCGCCAGCGCAAGCAGGCGCTGGCCATGTACCGCGAATGCTATGCGGCCGTCACCTCCCCGGCCATGACGCAGCGGCTCCGCGAGATCCGGGTCGAGGACATCGGATTCATGAGCAAGACCGTCACCGCGCTGCGCAAACTCGAATGCGCCACCCTGGAACGCGCCGGGTATCTCACCCAGCAGCAGATCCTCTATCAGACCGCCGGTGACCTGGCCACCATCGAAGAGGTCAACTGGCAGCTGGCGCTGGTCGGCCTCAAGCCGATCGCCGCGGGCGCGCTACCCGACCAGCCCTCCAAGCCGGTCGAGATCAGCACCTCCTTCGGCGCGCTGGCTGTACGCTGCTCGAGCCGCAACGCCGTCACCCTGGTCCGGGCCGCCCTGCTGGCCGCCTACACCGCCGACGGCGCCACCGCCGTCCCCAGCACCGCCTACCTCGGTGTGGACGAAAAGCACTGGAGCACGCCGGAACCGGAGTCGAATCCGGCCGAGCGCCTGGGCGAGGACGTAGTCCTCATCGAGAAGATCTCCGAACACTGGGTCTCGGTGAAGAGCCTGAACTGGGAGGTGGCTCCCGTCGGCCGCCACCCCGTCGCCCTGCGGCTGTCGCAGGAATGGCCGGTGGTCAGCGTCACCACCACCGAGAACATCTCCTACGAATTGTGCTGGTACGAGGGTGGAGCCGCGACCCAGTACGCGGCGCTGGGCCTGCCCGCCGCCCAGACTCCCCTCGAAAAGCCTTTGGCCCCCTTGGATTTCAAGGCGCTGTCGGACTACGGCGCGGACTATGCCTCCGAGACCCAGGTCCGCTCTGCCTTCGGCAACACCACCATGTTCACCAAACTCACCTGCCTCCCGGGCAGTGGCATCCGCCAGGCCGCCGAGGCGGGCCCTCTCTCTGCCCACGGGGCCAACACCTTGTACTTCCGCAACGCGGACTGAAGCTCAGCCCGGCAGGTCGACACGCTTGCCGAATTCGGCGGTCAACGCGCGCAACGGGTCGAGGCGGTCGGCGGGGATGAAGGCGAGGGCGTAGTCGTCACTGTCGGTCTCCAAGGAGATGAAGACGGATCCGGTCGTCTGGGCATCCCTGCCCACGTGATTCAGGAAGGCTTCGGCACGGTCGCCCGCGTGCCAGTCGGCCGTCTCGGTCACGAAGCCCGGATACCACTCCCAGGACAGAGTCGGTGGGCACGAGGGTAAACGCCGCAGCGCACGCCGCATATCGTCGACGTCCTCCTTGCTGTCGAACTGACCGAGCACGCCGAGCCCGCCGAAGAACGGTTCGCCGAGAACGGAAAGCAGGCCGCGCCACGGTCCGGCCCGGTGCGCTTGGAGCGGGTGGGCCACCCCGGCCTGGACGGTGGCGACGGGCCACGGGTGATCGGGCATCAGCAGATCCGCGATGGACAGCAGGCTCCGGGCGGTCTCGCTGGGCGGCTCCGAGACGTGCGGCGTCAGCTCTTCGAGGAGGACGTCACCGGGCCCGTCGACCCAGCCCTTGGCGTGCACATCGTGCGGTGACGGCACCGACAGCACCTCGCGCAGCACCTCGATCGCCACCAGCGTGATCTCGCGGCAGTCGTCGGCATCCGGGGTCGGACGCGCGTTGTCCCAGATCCCGTAGTGCCACAGCGGTCCGTACGCGCCCGGCGGCCCCCATCCGTCGTCGGTCAGCACCTGCCGTTGCGCCTCCGACAGGTCGTCGGACACCTCCAGCACGAGACAGCCCGGCTGCTTGGCGAACTGCAGGAAGTGCTCGGCCCCCGCGATCTCCAGGATCAAGACGGTCTCGTGCGGACTGTAGATCAGCAGCGCCGCCAGCCCCGACGCGAATTCGTACCACTCCCGGTCACTCATCGAACATCCGATCCACCCAAGCAACTCACCTGTCGGACAACATGATTGCAGTCCCGGCCGACACGATCGAACCGGCTGGTCGCCCGCCTCTGGGAGAGGGTGGCAGGATTGTTGCGGATGCCCGATTGGCGCAGTTTGTCGCAACTGTCCAGTCCTGATTTCGGTAACAGTGATTCAAGTCACTCATGACCGCTACCCTGATTCCACCCGGCTGCTCGTGCTGCCTCGACGAAGGGTCGTCCGGTCACGCGAAAGGTCGTGGACAGAAAGGCGTCTCGAACATGAGTAGCATTCCGACCGCGGTGCCGTCTGCCGCGGACTTTCCCCCGCCGACGCTGGTCACCGGGCTGTGGCAGCGGAAGCTGCCGCATTATCCGGAAACGCGCGCCCGGTCCTGGTATCTCTTCCTCGTCGTAGTGGTCTCGGTCGCGCTGTATTACCAGCTGTTCGTCTCGGGCGCGGTGGGTAATCAGCTGATCGCCTACTTCCATCTGACCTTCGCCTACTTCGTCGGCATCTTCATCGTCGGCGCGGCGTTCGGTGCGGTGGCGTCGGTGATCACCGGGGTGCTGGACCGCTGGGGGCGCGCCAATATCGTCGCCTACGGCACGGTCGTCACCTCGCTGCTCACGCTCTTCGCGCAACCGCAGTGCACGACCAAAGAGGCCTACCTCGCCGTCTACTGCCTGATCAGCATTGTCGAGGGCGCGGTGCTGGTGGCCACCCCGGCGCTGGTGCGCGACTTCTCGCCGCAGCTGGATCGCGCCTCGGCCATGGGGTTCTGGACGCTGGGCCCGGTGCTGGGCGCGCTGGTCACCACCGAGGTCTCCACCCACACCCTGGACGCGCACCCGGACTGGCAGTACCACTACCGGCTGGCCGGCATCATCTGCACGATCATCTCGATCGTCGGGCTGATCGGATTGCGTGAGCTCAGTCCCCGGCTGCGCGACCAGATCATGGTCTCGCTGCGCGACAAGGCGCTGATCGAGGCGCGGGCGCGGGGGCTGGATGTCGATGCGCTGGAACGCAATCAGTGGAAGCAGATGATGCATCTCGACATCGTCGGCTCGGCCCTGGCCATCTCCATCTTCCTGGCGTTCTTCTACACGATCGTCTCGTTCCTGCCGGTCTATATGGCGACCAACTTCGGATTCACTGCGGCACAGGCGAATTCGCTGGGCAACTGGTACTGGATCGCGAGCGCCATCTCGCTGGTGCTGACCGGGATCGTGTCCGACGCCATGAAGGTGCGCAAGCCGTTCATGGTGTTCGGGGCCATCATCAGCATCATCGGCGGGTACGTATTCCTCGGCTACACCGATAAACCCGGCACCGACTACTACACCTTCGCCGTCGTCATGAGCTTCACCGCGGTCGGCAGCGGCATCGCCTATTCGACGTGGATGGCCAGCTTCACCGAGACGGTGGAGAAGCGCAATCCCGCGGCCACCGCGGTCGGGCTCGCCGTCTGGGGCGGAGTGTTGCGGACCGTGGTGACGTTCGTGTTGCTGGGGTTGCTGTTCGTGGTGACCGCGGCGGGCACGCTGGTCAATTACGGGCCGCGGCTGCAGACCATCAACGCCAAGTATCACGACGAGATCGCCACCATCCAGACCGTGGGCGCGGACACGCTGGCGGCATTGGGCAAGAATCCGAATGACGAAGCGGCACAGGTCGCGGCGCTGGTGAAGCTCACCGGCGACGCGCCGGCGGACGTGAAGACGACCGTCGAGCTCAATGCCAAATACCCGGATGAGCTGGCCACGCTGCAAGCGATCGATTCCTCGGTGCTGGTGAAGCTGCTGACGAATCCCAACGATCAGGCGAGCGCGGCGACCGCGGTCGGCCAGGTCGCCACCAAGTTCAAGATCCCGCCGGATCAGGCCATCGCCCGGATCACCGCCGCGCAGAAGGTGCCGGTCGATCAGCTGGCCGTCGCCTCGCAGACCGGTCCCGCATTGACCGCGGCGAGCGCCAAGCTCAAGGCCGTGAGCGCCATACCCGCCGACGATCTGGCCTACCTGTCCGCGCACGGCGCGGATGTGCAGCAGGCGCAGGCGGATTCGCCCAAGCAGTGGAAGCGCTGGTGGTGGATCTGCCTGATCGCCCAGATCTGCTTCATCCCGTTCGTGTTCATCATGGCCGGGCACTGGAGCCCGAAGAAGGCGGCCGAGGAGGCGGCCGAGCACGACGCGGCGGTGCAGCGGGAACTGGCGACACTGGCGGAAGAGCCGGTGCACCAGGAATGAACTACAGTTGATGAAGTGACGAATGCGGTAGCCGCGACCTTCGATCTGCTCGGTGATCGCCTGACGCTGACGATCCTGCGGCACGCCTTCGTCGATCACGCCCGCCGGTTCACCCAGTGGGCCGACCGCACCGGGGCGCCGCCCGCCGTGCTCACCGCGCGGCTGGCGGCGCTCGTCGATGCCGGGCTGCTCGAACGGGCCCCGGCGCCGGATCGTGCCGAGCGCACCGAATATCGGCTCACCGCACTGGGGTTGGCGACCTGGGAGATTCTGGTCTGCGTGTGGTCCTGGCAGCGGGAGTGGACCGGCGAATGGGCGCTGCTGCCGGAGTTCGCGCACACCGAATGCGGGCATCGCGGGCCGCCGGTGATCATGTGCCGCGGCTGCGGGCGCGACGTCACCGCCCACGACACCGAGGTCGAGCTGGATCGGGAGGTGTTGTGGCAGTTGACCTCCGGGCGCCGGCGGTCCGCGCGCCCGGTCCCGGCCCGCGGTGACGCGCGGTTCGACGAGATCATGGAGGCCATCGGGGATCGCTGGAGTGCGGCGGTCACCGGGCTGGCGCTGGCGGGCGTGCGGCGGTTCTCGGAATTTCGTGCGGCGCTGAACATGTCGCCGACCACCTTGACCGAGCGGTTGAGCAGGCTCGTCGACGCGGGGATCCTGCATCGGCCCGAGCCGGGCGGGCGGGACTATCGGCTGACGCCGCGGGGGCGGGCCTTGTTCGGGGTCTTCGCGTTTCTGCTGGCGTGGTCGGAACGCGCGCATCCGGACGCGCCGGAGCTCGGATTGCGTATCCGGCACAAGGACTGTGGGGCCGTGCTGGATCCGGCGCTGCGCTGCCGGGGGTGCGGGGCGGAGCTGGGGCGGCGGGACGTGCGGTTCGAGCCGTCGCCGCCGCGCGCGGCTCTTGACAGCCTCCACTGAGACGCGTATCACTTCATTAACTGTAGTGAACTTCGCCGGGTGCTGACCGCCCCGGTCGCTGGAGGCTTCGCATGCCGCTCAACGAAGAACTCATCGCGCCCGCCGCACAGGCGCTCACCAACCCGTACCTGGAAGGTCCCTACACGCCCACCGCGCAGGAGACCACCGCCACGAATCTGACCGTGCTGCACGGCGAATTGCCCGTCGACCTGGACGGCGTCTACGTGCGCAACGGGCCCAACCCGCAGTTCGCGCCGCTGGGCCGCTACCACTGGTTCGACGGTGACGGCATGCTGCACGCGGTGCACTTCGAGGACGGCCGGGCCACCTACCGCAACCGCTTCATCCGCACCGGCGAATTCGAGGCCGAGGGGGCGGCGGGAACGGCGTTGTGGCGCGGCGTGATCGAGCCGTGGGACGGCAATCCTGCCGGTGATCGGCGCGAACGCAATTCGGCCAATACCGATCTCGTCTATCACCACGGCAATCTGCTGGCTCTGTGGTACCGGGCGGGCAAGCCGTACGCGCTGGATCCGATCAGCCTCGAGACCCGTGGTGTCGACACCTTCAACGGCACGCTGCGCGGGGAGGTTTCGGCGCACGCCAAGGTGGACGAGCGCACCGAGGAACTGCTGTTCTTCGACTACGGGATCCATGCGCCGTACCTGCGCTACGGGGTCGCCGACCCGGACGGCACCGTCAAGCACTACACCGGTCTGGAACTGCCCGGCCCGCGACTGCCGCACGACATGGCAATCACCGAGAACCATTCGATCCTGATGGATCTGCCGCTCTACAACGATCCGCGGGCGGCCGCCGCCGGGCGTTTCAAGATCTTCTTCGATCGCACGCTGCCCAGTCGTTTCGCGGTGCTGCCGAGGTATGGCGAAGGGGCGCAGGCGAAATGGTTCGAGGGCGAGTCCGGGTACATCTATCACACGGTCAACTCGTGGGAGGAGGGCGAGGAGATCGTCCTGGTGGTGTGCCGGGTCTCCGAACCCAGCCCGGTGTCCGATCGCGCGCATCCGCTCGCGCAACTGCTGGCGTATCTGCGGCCGGAGGCGAAACTGCACCGGTATCGGTTCAACTTGCGTACCGGGGTCACCGTCGAAGAGCCGATGGACGACGTCAATACCGAATTCCCCGCCATCGAGCAGGGATCGACCGGGCACGGCGGCCGGTATTCGTATCAGATGCGGCTGTCCGTGGATCGCACCATGATCTTCGACGCGATCATCAAGTACGACATCCGCACTGGCGCAAAGGAGACCGCGCCCTTCGGTGACGGCATCTTCGGCAGTGAACTGACCGTGGTCCCGCGGCCGGGCGGCACCGCCGAGGACGACGCCTGGCTGACCATGTTCGCCCACAACAACCACACCGGCCTGGGCGAAGTCTGGATCTACGACGCCGCGGATGTCACCGCGGGGCCGGTCTGCCGCCTAGGTCTTCCGGTGCGCGTCCCCCTGGGCTTCCACGCCACCTGGGTGAGCGGTGATCGCATGCGTGCCGCCGCGCGCCCGGTTTCCTGATCCCGGTTACGTCCCATGAAATAGGTTGTCCGCGTGACTGTTCCACATTTGAGCGTCAGTCTTCCCTATTGGCAGAACCGAGCACCCCTGGACGCGCTCCAGGTGGCGGAAACCGCCGAGAAACTCGGCTACCACCGCCTCTGGATCGGCGAAATGGCCACCTTCGACGCCTTCGCCCTCGCCACCGCGATCGGGCATTCTCCGGGCCGCATGCCACTGTGCCTGGGCCCCTTGCCGATCGGCGTCCGCAGCCCCGCCACCATCGCCCTGGGCGCGTCCACCGTCGCCGCCCTCACCGGCCGCCCGGTCGACGTGGCCCTCGGCACCTCCAGCACCGTGGTGGTCCGCGACTGGCACGGCCGCCGAAGACACCGCACCGCACGGCATCTGGACGAGTCGACCCGCATCGTCCGTGCCCTGCTGGCCGGTGAGAAGGTCGAATACGAGGGCCTGATCGAACGCATCCGTGGCTTCCGACTACGCCTCCCCGCCCTCCGCTCGAGCCTGTCCACGACGGTGCTCGGGAACACCGGTGCGGCCGAATTCGGCCTGGCCAGTGTCGGATACACGCACGGCCGGGCGGCGTCCAACGGCGCCGCCTCGAACAATGGGCAGGCGCGTCCCACCGGTGACCGGGAAAGCGACGCGGCCGCGAGGTCGAGCACCGGTGGCGAGATCGTGGTGGCGGCCTTCGGTGATCGCGCCCTCGAAGTGGCCGCCCGCTGCGCCGACCGCGTGGTGCTGAACCTGGTGACACCCGCCCAGGTCGCCCGATGTGTCACGGCGATCAAGGAATTCGCCGACCGCGCCGCCCGTCCCACACCCCCGATCTCGGTCTGGGTGACCGCCGCCTTCGAACCCGACCCCGACATGCTCACCACCGTCCGCCAGGCTGTAGTCGCCTACCTCCGCGCCCCCGGCTACGACACCATGTTCACCGACGCCGGTTTCGGCGACGTGGTCCGTCTGGCTCACAGCGGCGCTCACCCCCGCGACCTGCTCGCCGCCATCCCGGACGAATTACCCGCAGCGGTAGGTATGTTCGGCGACGCCCCAACCTTGACCGCGAGGATCTCGGAGTACCGAGACGCCGGTATCGACGAACTGGTTATCGTGCCCGTCACGACCGCCGACGATCCTGCCGGTCGCCGAACCCTCGAGGCCCTGGCCGGAATCCGCGCCGCCGCGTTGGGGAGTAGCGATGACGAGTGAAGCGGGATTTCCGTCGGATCGGGGCCGAATCTGTGAGTGAGGCATTCGTTTTCGACGCGGTGCGGTTGCCGCGGGGGCGGGTGCGCAAGGGTGGGGGGACCTTGGCCGAGGTGCCGCCCTATGAGTTGTTCGGGCAGTTGTTGACGGCGCTCGAGCAGCGGGGATGTCCGCCGGAGGCCGTCGATGACGTGCTGGTGGGGGTGAGCACAGCGGCGGGGGAGCAGGGCGGGGATGTGGCTCGGGCCGCGCTGCTGTGGGCGGGGTGGCCGGATTCGGTTCCCGGGGCCGTGGTGTCGCGATTGTGCTGTTCGGGGCTGGACGCCGTGGAGGGCGGGGCGGCGCGCACGGCGGCGGGATTCGCGGACCTGGTGGTCGCCGGGGGCGTGGAGTCGATGTCGCGGGTGCCGATGCTGTCGGATCGGCCCGCCATCGCGGTGGACGCCGACCTCGGGGAGCGGACCGGGTTCGTCACCATCGGGGTGTCGGCGGACGTGACCGCCGCCGCGCACGGCATCACCCGGGCGGAACTGGACGCCTACGCGGTGCGCTCACACCGGAAAGCGAGTGCGGCAACGCCTTCGGCTTCGGTCATCCCGGTTCGCAAAGGCGGTGCGGTGGTGCTGGCCGCCGATGAGGGCGCGCGGCCCGACGCCTGCGTATCGGCATTCGCGTCGCTGCCGACGATGTTCGCGTCCGACCCTTCCTGGGAGCGGGTGGCGCGGCGACTCCCGGACCTGCCGCGGCCGGTGGGTGGGCTGCACACTATCGCCACCGCCCCGCAACTCGCGGACGGGGCCTCGGCGGTGCTGCTGGGCAATCGGCGCGCCGAGTGCATTCTCGGACGGCCGCCCCTGGCCCAGATCGTGGGCACCGCCCAGACCGCCGTGCGCTCGCCACTGCTGACCGCGCCGATGAGTGCCGCGCGGGTGGCCTTACAGCGGGCCGGGATCTCGGCCGCACAACTGGATGTGGTCGAAGTCAACGAATCCTTCGCCGTCACACCGATGCTGCTCACCCGCGCCCTCGGAGTGGACCCGGCCCGTGTGAACCCCTCAGGCGGCGCGCTCGCTGTCGGGCACCCCCTCGGCGCAACCGGCGGCATCCTCATCGCCCAGGCCCTCGACGAATTGCATCGCCGCGACGGCGAATACGCCCTGATCACCATCCCCGCCGCCCTCGGATTGGGTTCAGCCATGGTGCTACGCCGCATTACCTGACCCCGCTGGCACGCCAGCCGCCCCCACCGAACCCGTCGACCCAGAGGACCGAGATGGTCGAAACATCCTCCACTCCAGCGACTCACACTGCCGCCGACAGCGCCATTGCTGCTCGGTCCGCTGCCGAGGGGCCGGTGGGCCGCGCGGTTGCCGTATGCCACTCGGAGGAGACCGTGCGCGGCTATCTCGGGCGGGGTTGGTGGCAGCCGGAGACGATTCCCGAGGTTTTCCGTCAGCGGGTCGACGAGGACCCTGATGCCGCGGCGCTCAGCGATCCGGCCAATCTGGCCGAGCTGACCGGCGCGGTACCGCGCACGCTGACCTGGCGTGAGCTCGACGAGTATGTCGGGGATATCGCGGTGGTGCTGCTGGACAACGGGATTCGGCAGGGTGCGACGGTTGCGGTGCAGCTGCCGAACAGTGTGGCGCTGACTGCCGTGTATCTGGCGTTGTGGCGGTTGGGGGCGGTGGCGACGCCCATGCCGGTGTCGTATCGGCGGCACGAGCTGACCGGGATCATCGCGGCTACCGATGCGGTGGCCATTATTACTGTGGGGGCGTTGGGGGACCGGGAACTGGCGGCGGAGGCGCTGGCGGTGGCGGCGGGCGCGCGGACCGTGTTCGCGTTCGGGCCCGGTGTTCCATCGGGTGCGGTGGCCCTCGGTGACACGGTGCCCGTCGATGAGCCATCCGTCATCGAGTCTCGTAACCGCTTGCGCGAGTACGTCTCCGGGCTCGCGGTCACCGTGAACGACCGCGTCACCATCTGCTGGACCAGTGGCACCGAGGCCGCGCCCAAGGGGATTCCCCGCTGCCACGGGGATTGGCTGGCTGTGGCGGGCGGTGTGCAGGACGGGCTGGGGGTGACCCCGGATTCGGTGGTGCTCAACCCCTTTCCGATGGTGAACATGGCCGGGTTCGCGGGTTCGTTCCTGCCGTGGCTGTTGGCGGGCGGGCATCTCGTGCAGCATCATCCGCTGGACTTGCCGGTGTTCTTTCGGCAGATCGCCGAGCATCGGGTCACCCACACCAGCATGCCGCCCGCGCTGCTCACCATGTTGTTGCAGAACGAGGCGTTGCGGGCGCAGGCCGATCTGTCGTCGCTGCGCACGGTCGGGTCGGGCGGTGCGCCGCTGCCGCCGCCGGTCGTGGCGCGCTGGCAGCACGAGTTGGGGATCTCGGTGCTCAACTTCTTCGGTTCCAACGAGGGCGTGAGCCTGCTGGGCGCGCCCGCCGACATCCCGGATCCGACTGTGCGGGCGCAACATCTGCCGCATTACGGGGCGGATGGGGTGGTGTGGTCGACCCGGCTGGCCGCGCGCACCGCCGTGAAGCTGGTCGACGTGGTCAGCGGGGAGACCGTCACCGAGATCGGCGGACGCGGCGAACTGCGGCTGCGTGGACCCGCGGTCTTCGCGGGATACCTGCCGGGCACGGCCGCCACCGAGCCGTTCGACGACGACGGATACCTGTGCAGCGGTGACGTTTTCGAGCTGTGCGGCGACGGCGGACGGTATCTGCGGTTCGTGGACCGGGTGAAGGAGATCATCATTCGCGGCGGCATGAATATCGCACCCGCCGAGATCGAGGGACTGCTCATCGACCATCCGGCGGTCGCCGACGTGGCGGTGGTCGGCTACCCGGATCCCGTGCTCGGCGAGAAGTGCTGCGCCGTGGTCGTTCCCGCCGACGGGGCCACGGTGACCCTGGCCGATCTGGTCGCGCACCTGCAAGCCCGCGAGGTGGCGTCCTTCAAACTGCCCGAGCGCCTGGAGATCACCGACCTGCTCCCGCGCAATCCGGTCGGCAAACTGCTGCGCCGCGACATCCGCGCCCGACTCTGACCCTCTCACCTCCTTGGAGCATCCCGTGTCCGTGTACATCCTGGGCGGCAGCCAAACCGATTTCGCCGTCAACCGGCATCGCGCCGGTCTCGAATTCGACGCCCTCGTCCGCGAGGTCCTCGAAGCGACGCTGACG
>NZ_JBSGBY010000158.1:0-14428 GCF_053601505.1 Nocardia sp. NPDC004722 | reverse complement strand
CGCGCCCGGCGTCAGCGCGCCGGACACCAGATGCGCGGCGATCAGCTTGCGGGCCAGGTTCGTCCTGCTGCAACTGGGTGCCATCCCGGTCCATCTGACCGGCAAGGACCGGCAGATCGTGCTGAATCTCGTGCTGCTGGTCGCCGCGGCCGTCACCGTGTGGCTCTCGACCGTATGGGTGTGATCGGCGGCGGGCGGAATCACCACCGCGGGCGTCGGTGTTGCTTCGTAGAGTGACCACACGGACTCATTCGGCGCCGACAGACGGAGAATCATGACCGACCAGCTGACGATCATGGCCGTACACGCCCATCCGGACGACGAAGTGCTCGGCACCGGCGGCGTTTTCGCCCGGTACGCCGCCGAGGACATCCGGACGGTCCTGGTGACCTGCACCAACGGCGAGCAGGGTGACGCGCCCGGCGGCATCAAGCCCGGCAGTCCCGGCCATGATCCGAGCGCGGTACGGGCACAACGGCTTTCCGAACTCCAGGAGTCGGCGGCGCTGCTGGGAATCGAGCATGTCGAGCTGCTCGGGTATCAGGATTCGGGGATGGACGGCTGGGACGCCAACCAGCATCCCGACGTCTTCTGGAACACCCCCGTCGACGAGGCCGCCGCCCGGCTGGCCGACCTCATGCGCCACTACCGTCCCCAAGTGGTCGTCACCTATGACGAGAACGGCAACTACGGCCACCCCGACCATATCCAGGCCAACCGCATAACCCTGGCCGCCGCCGCGGCCACCGGCATTCCGGACAAGCTTTACTACACCGCGATTCCCCGCGAATCGTCCCGCGAGATGTTCACGCTGCTGCGCACCAAGGGCCTCATCGACTTCGACCCGCCCGAAGACTTCGGCATCCCGATGGACCAGATCACGGCCACCGTCGATGTCACCCCATACACCGAGCGCAAGGCCAAGGCCCTGGCCGCCCATGTCAGCCAGTCGGACAGTGTCCCGTTCCTGTCCCTGCCCGCCGACATGCAGCATCTGATGTTCGGCACCGAGGTTTTCGTCCGCCACTACAACCGCGTCGCCGACGCCCCGGCCCAGGAGACCGATCTCTTCGCCGGACTGCGGACCGAGGGCCGCTGACGAGGCCGCCTCGGTGCGGCCTCGGCGAGCCGAGCGCGCACGTCGCGACGTTGGCCGGACCCAGCCCAAACCCGCGCAGCCGCCCCATCGAAAATCGCTTGTACGCAGCGACATTGGTGTGGCGTCATGGATCGCGATGAAACAGCAGCGCCCCGCCACCGCCAAGTCGGTCATCGATGGTCTCAAACTGCACCGCCACGTGGTGCGGTCGCCCGCTGGCGCGCACACCGTGATCACGCTGCGCCCCGGCACCCAAGTTCGATTCAGCACCAATCGCTTCCACGACACCTGGCACGTGCTCTCCGACGACCACGGCGCGCAACTGCTGGCACGTCTGCTCTGGGGCCTGTCGTATCAAGCCCGTCCCGGCACGGTCGTGCTCATCGACAGCCGGTTCCTGACCCCGACCCCTTTCGACGCCGACCCAGCCGCCCCCATCGTCCTGGTCCCCGGTTGGTGCACACCTTTCGATGATCGAGTCGCCCGCCACCTGAAAAGCCGTCGCCCCCTGCCGAATCCGGACGGCACCATCCGCTGGCGCACCTTCGGCCTGGATCGCACCCTGGAACCGAACGCCCTGGACGACTGGTGGGACCGTCATCGTCACCAGGAAGACAAGGGCACCGTCACCCACCGCGCCGGGCTCCTCGTCCTCACCCCCGGCTCTCCCGACGAATCCCGCGGCTGGGCCCTGCACGCGGCCCGCCTCGACACGGCCAACCGCTTCGGCACCGATCACGTCTACCTCGGCCCGTGGGACCGCGGCTTCGACGGCGAAATCCAGGTCTTCAACCGATTCCGCCCGATGGTGAACGTGGCCGTCCAAGCCCGCGCCCAAGTCCTCTCCCGCCCCGCCACTTTCACCGACCCCGGCGCCCTGCGCGCGGCGGTATGGCATGAGGCCGAACACGTCAGAGGCGACGCCCACCTGAGAATCCGCCAATGGCAGGGCGATTCCTACACCCTCGGCTCCGAGGCCGCCGCCATGCTGACCCACGCGGCCGTCACCACCCTCGACGAGCTGGCCGTCATCGGCGCGGTCGAGGCATACCGCCGAATGCGCGCCGCCCACGTCCGCGGCCTCAACCTCGAGATGTTGTGGGCAATGGAAGGCGCACTCACGTACCGCGACCGCCGCAACGTCTCCGCGGCCCGCCGCCACGAACTGCTCACCGAACTCGGCCCGGAACCCGCCCCCGACCCGATCCCTCACCCTCGCCATCGAGCCCCGATTCGCCCGAGCCGGTCCGCTTGCCGGTAGCGCGGTGTCGCCACGCTCACACTTGAACGTGTTCAACAATCGGCCTAGCCTCCTAGTTGAACACGTTCAAATCAGCATAGGAGCTGGGACAATGAATCTCGTCGTCGCTACATACACGGCTTACGCGGCCATCAGCCTGGTGGTCACGTTCTGGGTTGCGCGAACCCTGCAGCGCACCGGCGCGCGGTTTCTGGTGGACGTCATGAACGGTGACAGTGATCTCGCCGAAGTGGTGAATCATCTGCTGGTCATCGGGTTCTGGCTCGTCAATGCAGGCTTCGTGGCGCTGGCCCTGAAGATCAGCGGTCCCGTTGTCGATGCGCGCGCCGCGATCGAGGAATTGGCCTCGAAACTCGGCATGGTGCTGCTGGTGCTCGGCGGCATGCACTTCGCAAACCTGATCGCGCTGAACAAGATCCGCCGCAGCCGCCACCAGGAGAAGCAGGCGCCGGTCCCTCCCGTCCCGTTCGCCGCGGCCCCGCTAGCCTGACCCCATGACCCGCCCCGAGCCCGCGACCGCGCGCGGCGAGGTAACTCGCCAGCAGATCATCGACGCAGCCCTCCGCCTCTTCGAGCAGAACGGCTACACGAAGACCACCATGCGCGCGATCGCGGGCGAAGCCGGCGTCAGCGTAGGCAACGCCTACTACTACTTCGCCTCCAAAGAGCACCTGGTCCAAGGCTTTTACCAGCACATCCAAACCCTCCACGAACAGCGTGTCGAACAAACCCCCCGCGCCGACACCCTCGCCGCCCGCTGGCAATCAATGGAACTGGCCTTCGTCGACATAGCCGCCCCCTTCCACGAATTCGGCGGCAAATTCTTCGCCACCGCCGCCCAACCCACCAGCCCCCTGAGCCCCTTCAGCGACGAAAGCCGCCCCGCTCGAGCCTCATCCACCGCCATCATCCGCAACCAGGTAATCGGCGACGACGTCAAGGGCGACAAGCGCCTCCTGGCCGAACTCCCCAACCTCCTATGGCTGGCCCACATGGGCATAGTCCTCTTCTGGGTCCACGACCCCAGCCCCAACCAGGACCGCACCCGCCTCCTCATCCGCCGAGCAGCCCCCCTCGTCGAACGCATCGTCGCCCTCTCCCGCCTCCGCCCCCTCCGCCCCGTCCTCTACCCAGCCTTGGACCTCATCGAAGACCTCAGCAGCTAGTCCGTTGGTGACTGGACGGACCGGGGCCCCGACACTTCGGACTGTGCGGCGCTGCACGGCTCGAAGTGTCGGGGCCCCGGTGTTTTCGGATGCTGATGGCGTGCCGGCGGTCTGCCCCCTACGGCAGACCGACGGCTCGACCAGCTCGCGGCTGGTCAGCTCTGTTCTCGGTTGATTTCGTCCAGGTACGCCGCGAACTCCCCGTCGCGTCGTACCTCCTTTGATCTGCGAGGACAGAGCTTCACCGGCATCCGAGACCTCGGTGTCGATGTCCTGGCCGGACATCGACATGCGCCGATTGATCGTTGAGTGAAAGGCTAAGTGGGCGTATAGATTCCAGTCGACCCGATTCACGACAAGAGAGTGCTCGATTTGCGACAAGGGGACGGGGGAAGCGTGTCTGAGCTGGAGGTGGCGAGCGACACGACGTCGGATTTATCCGTAGACGACAGGCCTGCGTACTGGCGCGAGCAGGTCTCGGCCAATCAGGGGGGCGCACGGGTGGACTTCACCGACTGGTCGAAGTTCGACGGCGCGTTACGCGTTCAACGTTTGAACACGTATCGGCTCGGTGACTTTCAGAATGTCGCCTTCGCCTCAACCGCGATCTCTTACGAACGCACACGTGCCGAGATCGACGCCGATGGAGACCGCAGCGCGCGACTGCTGATCCCGCGCAGGGGGCTGCTGGGCATCGAGCAATACGGCGAGCGGGTGCAGCTGGGACGTGATCGGATAGGCGTCATCCATTGGGGCGAGCGCATGGTGCTGTCCCACGACGACAACGTGCACGGTTGGATCATCAATATTCCAGCGGACACACCCGCGGCTGACCGTCCAATCGGTCGCCGAGCATTTCGGCGTCACACGCCGGACCCTGGAACGCGCGATGGGTCTGATGGGCACGACACCGCGCCGCTATCTGCTCACTGTTCGTCTCGAGCGTGCGGCGGGTCGGCTCGCCGACCCGCACTACCGTGGTCGGACAATCAGCGACATCGCTTTCGAGAGCGGGTTTTCCGCGATCTCGAACTTCAACAGGGAGATCCGTAGAAAGTACGGTTGCTCCGCTGGCCAGCTACGACGACGCAGCCTCGGCTGAGGTAGGCAGGTTCGGGCCGTCCGGAGAGGGCGGCCCGAACCTGCTTACCTTTCGCGATCAGTGCGGGCGCGGATCGCTGCAGCGGGACGCCCATGCGGCCGGGATGTCCTCGGAAAGTACAGGCGCACCGAGAATTTCGTCATCGAACTCGAAAGCCGCCAGCAGTCCGGGGAGGTGGTCGGCGAGGGTGTCCAGCGCACAGCGGAGTTGCTGTTTCACCGTCTTGACCGCGTCGATGTCGAGCATGCCGTGTGTGAGGTACCACGTGGCGTGCTGGTCGAGGTAGGACAAAGCGAAAACGTCACGCACCGAGGCGATCTCGCTGTGATGAGCGTGCTGGTGCAGTAGCTGCAATGCTTCTTCTGCGCAGTACGCATCAGCCAGGTCGAGGGCGTCGGGGATGATGGCCAATCTGGCTTCGAGCCCCGGCGTGCTCAGGTAGGTCTGGGCCTCTTCGACGATGGTGAGGGTTCGAGCGTTGAACAGGCCCAGCCGGTCGCCGGGCTCGGCGGGGTCGTGGAGACCGGGCTCCGGTGGCTGTTTACCCGCGAGGTGTTTGGCAAGCACGCGGCCGGCCACCGAACCCAGGACGTGGCAGTCTCCTTCGCCGGTGATGGCGGCGTGGCAGACCCCGAGGTAGTCGGCGACGCGATTGGCGGAGAACATACCCTGTGCAGCCATTTTCAGCCGGGCATCGGTGACCGACTGGAGGGCGTGCGGCTGAATGAAGTACTTGGCCAACATCACCGAAACGACGGTGTCACGGCTGGTGAGATCGGCGTTGACCAACGAGGTTTTGATCGCGTTGCCGTAGATGGTGCGCGCGATGGTGCCCGCTAGATCGGTGAGCAGGGTGTCGCGCACGTGGGGGATGTCGGCCATGAGCGGGGTGTCGGTCGGGGTCAGGGGCACGACTCGTTTGGCGGCATAACGCAGCGCGATGTAGAGCGCGGAGCGGGCGGTGGCGTTCAAACACGAGGACAGCGCCAGGCGACCCACCGTGAGTTGGCTGATCGCGGAGGCGAAACCGCGTTTGCGGCTGGTCTCGTCGCGCCAGGTGAGCACGCCGTCCTCGTCGATGGTGGCGAGGTCGTTGCTCAACCAGGCGGACCGTTCGACGCGCAGATTGTCGAAGGCGATCACGGAGTTGTCCATGATGACCAGCGGCTGATGGTCGAGCTGGGTGATCGTCACGCCGGGCGCGGGGGCGCCGTGGGCGTCACGCAGCCGGGCCGCGAACAGGTGCACGCCCTGATCGACACCCGCGGAGTCGATGTAGCGGGCACCGACCACGCAGACCCGCGACACCGGGATGCCCACACTGGGCATGAACTTCCGTGCCCGAGGGTTCGGCGTGTTGATGACGAACCCGTCGCCATCCCAGGTGGCGGTGCTCTGCATGAACTGGATGTTCGAGCCGCACCCGTATTCGGTCAGCAGCATGACACCGACGGCGGTGGCGTCGTCGAGGTCGGCGAGATACGGTGCGGCCGAGTCGGAATCGGTCAAGGTCGCCAGGCTGCCCGAGGCCAGGTTGTAATGGCCCGAGATCAGCGGAATCAGGTCCGTCGCCAGCACCGCGCACCAGTCGAACACCGCGAACAACGCGGGCAGGTCGGTCGCGATCTGCCGGGTGCTGCCGATCTCCTGCACCAGATGGTGTAGCTGGTCGTAGGCGTTCTGGCGGCGCTGTTCCTGGCTTTGTTGCTCGGTGACGAAGTAGTCCGGGTTGCTGAGAACCTTCTGCAGTTGCTGGTGGAACTCCAGGCTGCCGTGCCGAAGGGTCTCGGCCAGCGATATCCCTTCCTGATGCCCATGCGAATTCATAACGGCCTCCTACTCATTCACGATCCCGTCGGCAGCAACTCATCCGCCGTGGGCATGCGAGGCATCGCCGGGCTCCGCCGCGCCGGACTGGAGTGTCAGCTCACGCGGACACCGCAGCAGGACCGGTCAGAAGAGGGCCGGGCGATCACCTGTCATCAGTTCGTCGCACCACACACCTTCACGTGAATTCCGTTCGGGGACATCGCGGCATCGTCACCGAGGCCGTGGTCGCTCGTTCGGATCCTGTCGGTGGGGCGGGCGGTATGTTCAGATCGACCGGGCTGCAACGCAAAACCGCTGCTGAACCGCACTGTCGCAGGCGTGTCGCGCTGCGGAACGGGTTGCCGCAGTGTCTCCTTCGCCGCAATAGTCACGAATTGTAGTGTTACACAATTCGTCCCATGGGGCCTAGTGAACATTGACAGAAGATTGCCGAGCCGATCAGGTCACCCGAACCGCACACCAGGGGGTTGCCAGGCGGGGAATGGTTTGGATGGCGGGAACACCACCGGCAGCGTGGTGAGCGCGCGGTGGAACGGTCCTGGACGCCAGTCGAGGTCGGCGACGTCGCGCGCCAATTTCATGTCGGGCAGAAAGTCGAGAAGCTGATCGATGACGTCGCGCGCGAGCATGACACCATAAGGCCGGGCGTGCGCTGGGCAGGCGTGTTCGCCGGAGCTGAACGCCAGGTTCCAGCCGTTGTCCAGCGAACTGCCCGGCTGCAACTCCGGATCGGTGTTGCACGCAGCCATGCTGATGATGACGGGCTGGTGAGCGGGCAACCAGACACCGTCGACCATGATCGGCTGGGGCGGATAGGTGATGCAATAGTTCGCCATCGGCGGATCGGAGGTGAGACGCTCGTCGATGGCTGCGCTCGTGGGCAGCGGAATCCCTTGCACGGTACTGGTGAACCGGCTGTCGGTCAGCATCAGCAGCAGCGTGTTGGCAATGAGGTTGAGTGGCGGCTCGACGCCTGCGGCGAACAACAGGACCAGCTGGTGCACCATTTCCTCGTCGGTGAGCTCCGCGTCGTGCTGGACCAGTCGGGTGGTGACATCGTCGGCGGGCTGGGCGCGTTTGAGCGCGGTGAGGTCCAGGAGGGCTTCGCCCATGCGGGCGTTGACGGTCGCGGTGTCGACACCGTCGAACATGGCCGCCGAGGCGGCCGCGACCCGCTCACCGATCTCCGGCGGACAACCGAGAACCTGGCAGAAGACGCTGAAGACGAGGGGCAGAGCGTACTGGCTGAGTATGTCGGCCTTGCCGTCCTGACAGAAGCCATTGACCACGGGAACGGCGGTGCGCTCGACCATGGTTCGCACGGCGAGTAGGTCGATTCCGGCGATCGCCTCGTTGAGTGCACTGCGGTAACGAGCATGCTCGGGGCCGCTGGTGCGGATGGCATTGGGCCGATACTCGACCATGGGCAGGATCGGGATGTCGGCCGGGACGGTCTTCTGCCACATTCGCGGATCGGCCGGGAAATGTACGGGGTCGTTGAGGATCTGCACCGCGGTCGAATACCTGATGACCAACGTCGCGGGCACGCCGGGCCAGATCTCGACCGGCACCAACGATCCGTAAGTGCCGCGCATCCGGCGGTAGTGTCCATGCGGGTCGGCCGCGAACTCGGGACTGTAGATCGGGATCCGCTCCGAGTCGGCGACCAGTGATGTCGAGGCGGTTGTAGCACCCTGATGCGCGTGCTGCGGATCCACGTATTCTCCCTTGAAATCGGTTGCGGCAGAATCGTACCCAAGGAACGCGGCGCGCACATGTGCCAAGGAGTCGGAAAGCGCCCGAACAATGCGATGCCGACCGGTCGCGATCGTCGCGGCCGGTCGGCGATCCTGCTGGGCTAGGTGAGGTAGACCGGCAGCGAGCTGTGGCCGTTGGAGATGAACGAGCTGACGGTGCCGAGTTCGGCCGGGTCCTTGGCCAGGCGCATTCCCGGGAATCGCTCGAACAGTGCTCGGAGCGCGACGCCGGCCTCGAGGCGGGCCAGTGATGCTCCCAGGCACAGGTGTGTGCCGTAGCCGAAGGCCAAGTGCGCTTTGACTTCTCGTTCGAGATCGAACGCGTCTGCGGTGTCGCCGTGCACCTTGGGATCGCGGCCTGCGGCCGCATAGGAGGCGAGGATCGGTTCGCCCGCCGCAATGCGGACGGTCCCGTTCCCGGTGTCGATATCGATGTCGGTGATGGCGTATCGCAGCGGCAGGTGCGCGACCGGCGCTTCGAGCCGCAGCGATTCCTCCACCACGGCAGTCCATTCCACGGATCCCGCCTCGATCTTCGCGCGCTGCTCGGGCTGGGTGAGCAGCAAGAAGGCGGCTTGATCGAGCAGGTTCACGGTGGTCTCATGCCCGGCGCTGATGACCAGCAGCAGGGTGTCGACGAGTTCTTGTTCGGTCAGTGTCGAGCCGTCGTCCTCGTCTCGGTGGGCGATGAGCACGCTGGTCATGTCCTCGCCGGGATACTCGCGGTGATAGGTCACCAGTTCCCGCAGTATCCGCTGCATCTCCACGTAGTTGGCGAGGGCTTGTTCCGGCGGGAGCGAGGTGTCGAAGATCCGGTCGACACATGTCCGAAGGCCGGCGTGCAGGAACTCGGGCACGCCCATCAGCGAGCTGATGACCCCGATAGGCAGTGGGTAGCAGTAGGTTTCGCGCAGGTCGACCGGTTGGCCGGGGGGTGTTCGGGCGATCCTGTCGAGCAGATCGGCGGCCAGGGCCTCGATACTCGGCCGCAGCGCGTTGGTACGGGAGAGGCTGAATGCCGGGCGTACGAGCTTGCGCAGTCGGGTGTGGTCGCTGCCGTAGGCGGTGAACATGTTGTTGACCGCGACCCACGTGTAGAGGGGCCACTCCGGGCCCACTTCGCCGGAGGTGAAGGCGGGCCAGTGCTGGCGGGCGTCCTTGGACACGCGCGGATCGCGCAGCAGGTCGTGCAGGATCGCCTGTTCGGTGACCGCCCACGCGCGGATCCCGCCGGGTAGCTCGACCAGGGCGACCGGGCCGCGGGCGCGGAGGCGTGCGGACTCGCCCTGGATATCGGTGCCGGTCGGGTCCAGGACCAGCGGTGTGTTCTGCTCCATCGTCATCTCCTCGCTCGGTGGGGCTAGGGCATCTGCAGGGGTAGGGGGAACTCGACGGGCAGTGCCGTCAAGGCGCGATGAAACGGGCCGGGACGCCACACCAGATCGTCGATGGCGACGGCCAATCGGAGGTCCGGCAGCGCGTCGAGCAGGTAGTCGATGGCGTCCATGGCGATCTGGTAGCCCAGTTGCCGGGCCGGGCATTGGTGCGGTCCCGCGCTCCAGGCCAGATGCGAGCGGTTCCCGGAGCGTGTGAAGCGATCGGCGTGGATGGCCGGGTCGGCGTTGCATCCGGCCATGCTGATCACCACCGGCTGATAGGCGGGTAACCAGACGCCGTCGATGAACAACGGCTGTGGGGGGTAAGTGATGCAGAAGTTGGCCAACGGAGGATTGCTGAACAGCACTTCATCGAGTGCGTCACGGGTCGAGAGGCTCCCGCCGATCAGGTCACCGGCGAAGCGGTCATCGGTCATCATCAGTAGCAGCGCGTTGGATATCAGATGCACCTGCGGCTCGCTGCCTGCTCCGTGCAGGGTGACGAGCTGGTGGATGAGCTCCTCGGTGCTCAGGTTGGCGGAGTTGATGAACTGGGACGTGACATCGGCGCCGGGGCGGGCCCGCTTCCGCCGGATGTGCTCGTCGAGGGCCGACACCAGCATCGCGTTGCCGGTTTCGGCCTCACCGGCGGCGTCGAACATCATCGCCATGCCGGTGCCGACCTGCTCGTTGGTGTCGTCGTCGAACCCGAGCACAAAGGCCAGCACCCGGTAGACCAGTGGGTAGATGTACTGGGTGAGCAGCTCTGCCGATCCCGTCGAGTGGTGCCATGCTGCCCGAGTGCCGGCCGCTCGGCAGAAATCACCGATCAACGGTCCGGCGATATCCTCGATGACCGCGTGCATGCCGTAGAGATCGACGGTCTCGAGCGCGGCGACGTTGGCCGAGCGGTAGCGTGCGTGCTCATTCCCGCTGCTGCGCAGGGCATTCGGTCGCCACTGCAGCATCGGCAGGACCGGGCACTCAGGATCCACCGAGGCCTGCCAGACACGCGGGTCGGCCGGAAAATGCTGCGGATCGTTGAGGATCCTCAAGGCGGTCGCATAGCCGATGACCAGCGTGGCAGGAACGCTTGGTGCGAGCTCGATCGGTACCAACGACCCGTACGCCTGGCGCCAACGCTCGTAGGCTGCGTGCGGATCGTGCGCGAACTCGAGGGTATCCATGGTTTCGCGTGGTCCATCCCCGGCGAACATGAGCCCGGTCTCTCGAGTGTGCTTCGCGCTGCGCGGTGAGTGCGCAGACGGATGCGAGGTGGTCAGAGCGATCCCCCCAAAGAAGTGTGATTCGTCGGTGCTGCAGGTCAACGGCGCAAGACCTGGTTGTCAGGCCTGGTTTCGAGTCCGGCTGAGATCGGGAAATGGAGTGTGCTGCAGGCTGATCGGCGGCCTCGTATGCCACCTCGAAAGCCGGTTCTGCGGTCCTCCCCGGCGATCCGAGATTCATATCGGTTGCCCTAGAGCTTTTTTCGCTGCGCCATCCATCAAGGTAGCCGCCTATGTGTTGCAGCGCAGTGCATTCCGAGACCGAAGGGGCTGGATACCGCGGCATGCGTGTCGGGGCTCGGGTTGTGTCGGTGCTTCTACCTTGGATCCGGCTTCTTTCGCGGATCAGGCGAGAATGATGGCGGTGAGGGTGCCACGGGCGTTGTGGCGCAGCACCAGTGACAAGTTCACCGCGGTCGGTACGCCCTCGACGAGAGTCGTCACTCGGATCGTGATGCGACGGGTTTCGCGCGGCGCGACCGGTGCCGGTGCCGATCTCCTCACAGCCGATCGTCGAGAACCTGGTAGTCCCATCTCCACTCGCTGCGGCGGGCCAGCTTCGCGCGGCACGCGATCAGGTGGTCGTCCAGGGCCGATTCCGCGGCATCGAGCTCTGTGATTCGCTGGCGCAGCCGGAGTGCCGTCGTATGCGCGTCCATTGCTATTCCAATTCACTGCTCGAGCAAGTTTGCGGAGCCTTGGAGCTCCGTATTGCTTTGTGAAAGGCTAAGTGTGCGTTGGGGATCCGATCGACCCGCTTTGCGACAGAATTTGGCTCGAATTGCGACACGATCCGTCCTGCCCGCATCCGGCGCCGCGTGTGACCACATCAGAGCAAGTTGGTCGAAAAGGAGATTGGGCCGCCGAGCTGGAAGCTCGGCGGCCCAATTCTGATGACGCTCTAGTCCAAGTAGTCCCGGAGCACCTGGCTGCGGCTGGGGTGGCGCAGTTTGCTCATGGTCTTGGATTCGATCTGGCGGATGCGTTCTCGGGTGACGCCGTAGACCTGGCCGATTTCGTCCAGGGTTCGGGGCTGGCCGTCCGTGAGGCCGAAGCGGAGGCGGACGACGCCTGCTTCGCGCTCGGAGAGCGTTTCCAGGACCGACTGGAGCTGGTCCTGGAGCAGGGTGAAGGAGACCGCGTCGACGGCGACGACGGCTTCGGAGTCTTCGATGAAGTCGCCGAGTTGCGAGTCGCCTTCGTCGCCGATGGTCTGGTCCAGGGAGATGGGTTCACGCGCGTACTGCTGGATTTCCAGCACCTTTTCGGGCGTGATGTCCATTTCCTTGGCGAGCTCTTCGGGGGTGGGCTCGCGGCCCAGGTCCTGGAGGAGTTCGCGCTGGATGCGACCGAGCTTGTTGATGACCTCGACCATGTGCACGGGGATGCGGATGGTGCGGGCCTGGTCGGCCATGGCGCGGGTGATGGCCTGGCGGATCCACCACGTCGCGTAGGTCGAGAACTTGTAACCCTTGGTGTAGTCGAACTTCTCGACCGCGCGGATCAGACCGAGGTTGCCTTCCTGGATGAGGTCCAGGAACGCCATCCCGCGGCCGGTGTAGCGCTTGGCCAGCGACACCACGAGGCGGAGGTTGGCTTCCAGCAGGTGGTTCTTGGCGCGGTTGCCGTCGCGCATGATCCACTGCAGGTCGCGGCGCGACTGCACGGGCAGCTTCTCGCCCTTGTCGGCGAACTCGCGCAGCTTCTCCGTGGCGTAGAGGCCGGCCTCGATGCGCTTGGCGAGCTCGACCTCCTCCTCGGCGTTGAGCAGCGCGACCTTGCCGATCTGCTTGAGGTAAGCGCGGACCGAGTCGGCCGAAGCGGTGAGCTCGGCGTCCTTGCGGGCCTGGCGCAGCGCCTCGGATTCCTCTTCGTCCCAGACGAAGTCGCCGGAGGCCTTGTCCTTCTCCGAAGGCTCGTCGGACTCCTCGGCTTCCTCGCCCGCGGCGGCGGCAGGGGCCTCGGCCCCCTCCTCCTCGTCGTCTTCGACCTCGTCGACGAGCTCTTCCTCGTCGGCGAGCTCGTCCTCGTCGATTTCGAGGTCGTCGAGGTCCTCATCGAGTTCGAGCGACTCGTCCTCGATGCCTTCCTCGCCCTCGGCGCCTTCGGCCTTCTTCGGCGAAGCCTTCTTGGCGGCCACCTTCTTGGCAGTCGCCTTGGTGGCCTTCTTCGCGGCGGTCTTCTTGGCCGCGACCTTCTTTGCCGCGGCCTTCTTGGCCGGGGCCTTCTTGGCGGCAGCCTTCTTGACCGGCCGTGCTTCAGTGGTGTCTGCTGAGTCGGCAGCGTCGGCCGATTCGGCGGTCTCTCGGGTATTCGTGGCTACCACGTACGCCCTTTCGTGACGGTCTCGTGCGGCGTCACGCCAGAGTGATCATCCGGCGGAGCGGTTCTGTCGGGGGATATACCGGCTCTCGTGCCGGTGTCGGTTTCCGGCTCACCGCCGGGCATGTGTTCCATTGTAACGATCGAACCAGCTTACTTACGGTGCGATACCGGCTGACACCGCCATGGCTGCTCCGACGATGCCCGCGGTGTTGCGCAGCGCGGCGGGCACCACGGGGGTTCTGTTGGTGAGCAACGGAATCCATTCCTGGTAGTCGCGGCTGATGCCGCCACCGGCCACGAACACGTTCGGCCAGAACAGGTTTTCCAGCGTGACCAGCACCTTGGACACCTCGCGCGCCCACTCCGGGTAGGTCATGCCGACCCGATCCTTGACCGAGGCGGCGGCCCGGTGCTCGGCCTCGCGGCCGTCGACCTCCATGTGCCCGAGCTCGCTGTTGGGCATGAGCACACCGTTGTACATGATCGCCGATCCGATCCCGGTGCCGAAGGTGAGCAGCATTACCAAACCGCTGAGATCCTTTGCCGCGCCGTAGCTGTCCTCGGCCATGCCCGCCGCGTCGGCGTCGTTGAGGACGGTCACCTCCCGGCCGCCCAGCGCGACGGAGAACAGGTGCCGCGCGTCGATGCCGACCCAGGTCTTGTCGATATTGGCGGCGGTGCGGATCTGGCCGTGCAGGACGACGCTCGGCATGGTGATGCCGACCGGGCCCTCCCAGCCGGACTGGGCGACCAGCTTGGCCACCGCCTCGGCGACCGCGTTGGGGGTCGCCGGATGCGGTGTCGCGATCTTGATGCGGTCGTACACCAGCTCACCGGTCGCGAGATCGACTTCGGCCCCCTTCACGCCGCTGCCACCGATATCGATGCCGAACGCGTGCCCGGGATCGGACATGGACCACTCCTCGTTCTCCAGTGATTGCCGGGAAGTCGCAGCTCCCCGGCCCGTGAGCTGTGTCGTGCACGACAAGCCTAATGCGCGGGATGCCGGATCTGTGCTGCGATGGAGCTCGTGCCGGAATCGAATTTCACCACCCCTGCCCCCGCCGCCGTCGACACCGATGCCCCCGCCGCCCGCAACACCGACACTTCGGACATAGCCGAACTGCGCCGCGTCGCGGTGTATCTCGCCGAGACCGCCGCCGCGCACGTGCGCGCCCGCCGCCCCGAGGTCTTCGGCCCGCACGCGAATGAGCCGGACGCCGTGC
>NZ_JBSGBY010000157.1:0-14541 GCF_053601505.1 Nocardia sp. NPDC004722 | reverse complement strand
GAAGGTGCGCCGCTACTTCATCGGGTTCGGACGCAAGGTGTTCTCGTGGCGGCGCGGCGAGACCGAATACGGTCTCAAGGCGCTGCCGCTGGGCGGGTTCTGCGATATCGCGGGCATGACCGCCCTCGACGAACTCGAACCCGAGGAACTCGACCGGGCCATGTACCGGCAGGCCACTTGGAAGCGGCTGCTGGTCATGTCCGGCGGCATCCTGATGAACTTCCTGATCGGGTACATCCTGATCGTGGTGCTGGCCGTGGGCTGGGGACTGCCGCGCTTCGACCAGCCGCCGGAAACCCAGATCGGCAAGCTCGGCTGCGTCTCCAACATGAACCCCAAGGACCTGACGCTGCTGCCGTGCACCGGCGACAGCCCCGCCGCACTGGCCGGACTGCAGCCCGGCGACCAGGTCACCAAGGTCGGCGACGTGGAGATCAAGACCTGGAAGGACTTCCAGGTCCAGACCCAGAAGCAGACCGGCACCTTCACCTACACCTTCAAGCGGGACGGCAAGACGCAGACGGCGGAGGTCACTCCGCAGATGGCGACCGTCTACGACAAGAAGGACGGCACCCCCAAGACCGTCGCGAAGGTCGGTGTGCAGCAGGACTATTACGCGCCCCTGCACTACAACATCCTCTCCGCGATCCCCGCCTCCGGCGCCTTCACCGGCCAGATCGCGGTCCGCACGGTGGAGTCCCTGGCCAAGATGCCCTCCAAGGTCGTCGACCTGTGGCACGCCGTCACCGGCGGCGTCCGCGACCCGGAGACCCCGGTCTCCGTCTACGGCGCCTCCAAGATCGGCGGCGAAACCGCCCAGCACGGCCTCTGGTCGATGTTCATCCTGACCCTGGCCAGCCTGAACTTCTTCCTCGGCGCCTTCAACCTGCTCCCCCTGCTCCCCCTCGACGGCGGCCACATGGCCGTCGTCATCTTCGAAAAGCTCCGCAACCTCTTCCGCAACCGCAAGGGCCTCCCCGACGGCGCCCCGGTCGACTACCTGAAGTTGTTGCCCGCCACCTACGTAGTCGTCGTGATAGGCGGCGCCTACATGATCCTCACCCTCGTCGCCGACATCGTGAACCCGGTCAAACTGTTCCCGTAGCGGTCGGTTGGACCACATAGACCGTCTGCGGGTCGAGGTCGTTGGCTCCGGCCTCGGCGTGCAGCCCTGCCGTCCGCAGAATCGCGGTGATGGCGGTGCTCATCGCGTCACCGATCTCGTTGCTGCGCCGTGCGGCCGTGAATTCCGGATCGCCGTCCCAGGCCGCCGCCACGACGGCGGCGGTCAGCTCCGGGTCCGGGCGCCAATCGATGAAAACACCGCCCAGCGAATCGTTTCCGGGGTCGACGCCGACCGCGGCCCCCGCCCGGTCGTCGCCCTCGAAGGCGTCGTGGGTGGGCAGGCCGGCCCGGCGAAGCTCGGCGTGGACCCGGTCGGCGAGCAGTCGGCGGCGAGCGAGTTCCTCGGCGGACGCGATGGGCGCGTCGGTCACGGTGTGTCCTGGTCGGCGGCGATGTCGCGCAACAGGTCTCGGCACATGCGGTCGGCGCGGCGGGTGGTTTCGGGCTGGCGGAAGTCGGGGGTCAGGGAAAGTACTTGGGTGCAGGCGGTTTCGAGGTCGATGAGGTGGCCTATCGAGACGAAGACCGGTTTGACGTCGGTGCGGGTGCGTAGGGCGCGGCCTACCGGGTCGCCGTCGATGGTGATGGTGGTGGAGCTGCCGCGTTCGGGGGCGGGCTCGTCGTAGTCGCCCCAGACGTTCTTGGCGACGCCGAGGGTGGGGATGCCGGCCAGGAGGCCGATGTGGCAGGCGAAGCCGAAGCGGCGGGGGTGGGCCAGGCCCTGGGAGTCGCAGACCAGGAGATCCGGTGTGACGGTCAGGTTTTCGAGGGCGGTCAGGGTGGTGGGGAGCTCGCGGAAGGCGAGCAGGCCCGGGACGTAGGGGAAATCGGTGGTGCCCTGCGCGGTGGCGACCTCGACGGTCTCCAAGGTTGTGGCGTCCAACACCACGACGGCGGCGACCACGTTGCCGTCGTCGTCATAGGCCGAGTCAAGGCCCGCTACCGTTCGGAAATCCGGTGGCCGGGGGTTGTCGGCGATCACCTGGGCGCGCAGTAGATCTTGCAGTGCCGCAGCCGCTTCGGGGCTGGTCGGCCACGAATCGGGTTTCGCTACCTTCACAATTCGTACCGTAAACCTTCGCGACACCTGCAACGAATAAGAACTGTAGGCCCCGGCCGATTCCGAGTCCTGCATCCGGCCCGGGTACCCTTGTCGCCGCCGTCACAGGGCGACCGGTATTCGAGCCTCGGTAAGCTCGGAGCCGGTAAGGGTGAGGACTTAGTCGAAAGTAGGCAGCCGATCGTGAGCAGTGCCATCGCTTTGGGGATGCCGGCCGCACCGGCGGCCGTCCTCGCTCCGCGGCGCAAGACGCGCCAGCTGATGGTGGGCAATGTCGGAGTGGGCAGTGAGTTCCCTGTCTCGGTCCAGTCCATGACCACCACCAAGACCCATGACATCAACGCCACCCTGCAGCAGATCGCGGAGCTGACCGCGTCCGGCTGCGACATCGTGCGCGTGGCCTGCCCGCGTCAGGAGGACGCGGACGCCTTGGCGACCATCGCCAAGAAATCGCAGATCCCGGTGATCGCCGACATCCACTTCCAGCCGCGCTACATCTTCGCCGCCATCGACGCCGGTTGTGCCGCGGTGCGCGTGAACCCGGGCAACATCAAGGAATTCGACGGCCGCGTCAAGGAGGTCGCCAAGGCGGCCGGGGACGCGGGCATCCCGCTGCGCATCGGCGTCAACGCGGGCTCTCTCGACAAGCGACTGCTCGAGAAGTACGGCAAGGCCACCCCCGAGGCGCTGGTCGAGTCCGCGCTGTGGGAAGCCTCGCTGTTCGAGGAGCACGGCTTCGGTGACATCAAGATCTCGGTCAAGCACAACGACCCGGTGATCATGGTCGAGGCCTACCGCCAGCTAGCCGCCAAGTGCGACTACCCCCTCCACCTAGGCGTCACGGAAGCTGGTCCCGCGTTCCAGGGCACCATCAAATCCGCCGTCGCCTTCGGCGCGCTGCTGAGCGAGGGCATCGGCGACACCATCCGCGTCTCCCTCTCCGCCCCGCCCGCCGAGGAAATCAAGGTCGGCACCCAGATCCTCCAGTCCCTCAACCTGCGCCCCCGCAAACTGGAAATCGTCTCCTGCCCCTCCTGCGGCCGCGCCCAGGTCGACGTCTACACCCTCGCCGACGCCGTCACCGCGGGCCTCGAGGGCATGGAAGTCCCCCTCCGCGTAGCCGTCATGGGCTGCGTCGTCAACGGCCCCGGCGAGGCCCGCGAAGCCGACCTCGGCGTAGCCTCCGGCAACGGCAAGGGCCAGATCTTCGTCAAGGGCGAGGTCATCAAGACCGTCCCCGAACACCTCATCGTCGAAACCCTCATCGAAGAGGCCATGCGCCTCGCCGAAGAAATGGGCGACACCACCGAGAGCGGCGCACCCGTCGTCACCGCGGGCTAGCCCCCAGAAGTAATGGCCCGGGCTTCGGCATTCGCCGAGGTCCGGGCCAATTTCATTGCGGTACAAGCGGTCTCGTTCGTGTTAAGGTCTGCGAAGATCAACACTGGCGAACCCCCGGGGGATCGATGGTTACCTTCGCCGAGCTCCGCGACGCGAAACCGACGTCCTGGACGACCGCCGCGGACGACCTGCTGGCGGCCGCCAAACAGTGCGAGCGGATCAAGGACGACATCCACGACAACGGGGTGAAACCCCTCGACGAGCATTGGACGAGCACCGCCTACGGCCGGGCCCGGGACGTGCTGACGCAGGTCGCGAACCGGGCCGAGGTCGCCTCGATCCTCGGCCGGGCGGCGGTCGATCCGCTCGACACCCTCTCGCACGCCGTGCAGATCGCGCAGAACGAGCTGCGCAACGGCATCGATATCGCCGAAGGCGCCGGACTCGTCGTCGATCCGGTCACCGGTGCCGTCTCCGCGCCCGCGCATCGATCGCGCGACGAAGTGGCCGAAATGGCGAAGTACCGCAGCGACGCCCAACGCCTCATCAACGACGCCATCGAGGCCGCGACCCAAGCCGACACGCTGTGCCTGCAAGCCCTGTCCGCCGCCCTCGGCGCGGATATCACGACGACCTCGATCGACGACGCCAAGAAGATTCAGGCGGACAACACCAAGAAGGCCCTGGAGGAAATCCGCGACACGCTCCCGGACGGACTGAGCGCGGACCAGACCGCCGAATGGTGGAACAAGCTCACCCCGCAGGAACAGTTCGACTTGGAACGCGCGTGCCCGGTCGAGCTGTACGACCTCCCCGGAATTCCGGACTCGGTGAAGCAGGCGATCGATCGAAAAGATCTGGGCTACAGCTCCGTCGGCACCGTGCGATACGCCCTCGACAACTGGGACAACCACCGGCTGGACTGGGTGGACAAGGACAATTGCACGAATTTCGCCTCCGACGCCCTGAAGTACGGTGGTGGAATGCCGGAGAAGGAGAGCGACTTCGGGCTGATCCCACGCCATTTCGACAAGAACGGCTGGAGTGACGGCTCCAACGGCGAGGGCGACGACATCACTCCGCCCGGATGGTCGCACACTCCGACATGGGGTGGCGCGCAAGGCAATCGCGACTTCTTCGTCAAGAACGGCGGTCAGGTGGTATCTCCCGACAAGGCCAAACCCGGCGACGTCATGTACTACGAAGGCGCTGACACCCCGGGCAATCCGCATCCCAACGAGGTGCACCACACGGTCATCGTGACCGGCGTGCTGCCCGACGGGCAGATCCTGTACACCCAGCACTCGGGCGATGCGAAGAACTATCCGCTCTACGGCCGCCTACCCGAATTCGAATCCGATCTGGGCAAGCAGAACATCGAGATCGTGCAGCCGAAGGCGACCTGGTGAGGTCCGGGCGCTGGATCGCGCTACCGGCCGCCGCGCTGGTGGCGACGATCATGCTGACCGCGCTGCGCATCCGCATCGTCATCCAGCGCACCGGCCACTGGTATGGCGAAACCTGTGTGATCGGGCCGTACAACCCGGCCGAACGCACCTATCTGTACGTGATCACCGCCGTATTCGTCCTGACCGTGGTGACCGCGCTCCTGGTCGCCTTCCGAACCCGCTCCGGCCGGGCCCGTTGGATCGCCGTGGGTCTGCTGGCCGCGTGCGCGGTCGTCGGGCTCTATCTGCTCACCGTGTGGGGCGGCCTCGAGACCAACAACAAACCGATTCCCGAAGAACCCTGTCCGACCTTGAAAGAGCAGCACGCGAATCAATGAGCGACGACGACCTTTACATCGAGCCCGACAAAGTCAGCGCTGCGGGAACCCAATTGGCCGATATGGCGACCGCGGCGCTCAGCAAGACGAATCAATATTTCGATTCCCAAGTCACCGCCGCGACCGACAACCCTGGATTCGCGACCGGCGCGAAACTGGTGGAGTTCGCCGGAAAGTTCCACACGGAGATCAACGGCTTCATCACCGACCTCGACACCAACGCCCAGCAGATCATCGCGGCGGCCGGGACCTACCAGAGCACCGATGCCGACAACGCCGGATTCCTGCGGGAAGTGAGCGCGCTGAACGGGCAGACGAAAGATGTACTTCCCGGCCGCTGACGGCGGTCGGATTTCCGCTGGTGGGTGGGCGGTTGGGGGCAATCGGGGGGCGCGGGTGGGGAAGTTCTGGCAGGCTGTGGACGTGCGGAGTGTGCTGGAGCCTGCTCGCCGGGGCCGGGTGGCCGGGGCCCGTCAGCTTGCGAACCGCGATTTGAGTCAAGTTTTGCGGGTGCTCGACGCCGATCCTGTGGCGACGTGCATGGTTGCCGCGCGCCTGCAGGAGTTCGGGTTGGATCCGCGGGGGGTGTACGGGGAGTTGTGGAGCCGGGGCGGGCCGGGGGAGTCGCTGTGTTTTTGGGGGGCGAATCTGGTGCCGTTGCGGGGTGGTCGGGAGGATTTGAAGGCGTTCGCGGAGCGGGCGATCAAGGGTCCTCGGGTGTGTTCGTCGGTGGTGGGGCGGCGGGAGCTGGCCTTGCCGCTGTGGGAGTTGCTGGGCGAGCACTGGGGGCCGCCGCGGGAGCTACGGGAGGATCAGCCGCTGCTGGCGTTGGATCGCCCGGCGAGTGTCGGCCCGGATCTGAAGGTGCGCCGCGTGCGGCCGGAGGAGGTCGACCGGTACATGGTCGCCGCGGTCGCCATGTTCACCGAGGAGATCGGGATCGATCCCCGGACCGGTGACGGCGGGCGCAGTTATCGCCGCCGGGTGGCGGGCCTGATCGAATCCGGCCGGGCCTGGGCACGATTCGAAGACGGCGAGGTGGTGTTCAAAGCCGAGGTGGGGGCGCTGTCGAGGCGGACCGGGCAGATCCAGGGGGTGTGGGTGCATCCGGACAAGCGAGGTCAGGGGTACGGCACCACCGGCACCGCCGCTGTCGCGAATGTCGTGATTTCCTCCGGCCGCACGGCCAGCCTGTATGTCAACTGCTACAACGACGTTGCGCGCCGCGCCTACAAGAAGATCGGTTTCCGTCAGATCGCCACCTTCGCGACCGTGCTGCTGGACTGACCCGGTTCCTGTGACCTAGCCCTGAAATCCTTTCCGGTGCAGTGTGTCGCGCCGGTTTGCCAGTAGTTGGCTCTAGCATCTGTCCCGATGTCAACCCGGGCCCTTACCATGCTGATCGCCGCCGCCGTCGGCCTCGCCGCGGCCGGTTGCTCGTCGGCTCCGCCGGGACCCGCGCAGGCCGCCGAAGCCTTCGTCTCCGCGTTCGGCGACCACGATGTGCAGGCCGCCGCCGACCGCACCAGTCAACCCGAAAAGGCCGGTGCCGCACTGGCTTCCGCGTGGGATCAACTGCAGGCGGAGAAACTGGTGGCCACCACCGGCGACTCCCGCGTCACCGGCGACACCGCCGTGGTCGACTACACCTACGAGTGGCACATGCCCAAGGATCGCGTCTGGACCTACAAGGGCCAGTTGCAGATGACCCGCACCGACGGCCGCTGGCAGGTGCGCTGGAGCGCCGCCGACATCCACCCGCAACTGGGCAATACCCAGACGCTGCAACTGCGTTCGACCCCGGCCCCGCGCGCCCGCGTGAACGAACGCTCGGGCAGCGATGTGCTGGTGCCCGGTTCGCTGTACCGGGTGATGTTCAAGCCGTCCGCGTCGAAGGATCCGCGGGGCGTCTCGGCCACGCTGGCCAACACGCTGCGGCAGTTCGACGAACACCTGGCCCCCGACTCGCTGCTGGCCACCGCCCGCAAGGCCGACGGCGCCTACACCACGGCCCTGCTCACGGAATGGGAGTTCGGACAGGTCAATTCGGAGCTGCTGGGCCTGTCGGGCGTCACCTTCAGCAAGGAATTCGATCTGGTCCCCACCGATCGCCGCTTCGCCCCGGATCTGATGACCCAGGTCCGCAAGACGGTCATCGACGAGGTCGACGGCAAGGCGGGCTGGAGCGTGGTGACGGTCAACGCCAATGGCGTGGACACCGATGTGCTCACCGAGGTCGATCCCCAGACCTCCCCGTCCTTCTCGCTGAGCGTCGACCGCAATGTTCAGAATGCCGCGCAGCGCGCGGTGGACGCCCGCACCGAGCAGGCCATGATGGTGGTGGTGCAGCCGTCCTCGGGCGCGATCCTGGCCATCGCCCAGAACGAGGCGGCCGACAAGGACGGTCCGGTCGCCGCGACCGGCCTCTACCCGCCGGGCTCGACCTTCAAGACGGTGACCGCCGCCGCGGCCATGACCACCGGCGCTGCCACGCCGGACACATCGGTCCCGTGCCCGAGTCAGATCGTGGTGGGGGAGCGCACGATTCCGAACTACAACCTCTTCAGCGTCGGCACGGTCTCGATGGCGACGGCCTACGAGCGGTCCTGCAACACCTCCTTCGCCAAGATCGCCTCGGAGTTGGGTGGCGAGGATTTGCGCACGGCCGCTTCGGCTCTCGGACTGGGCCCGGACTACACGGTGGCGGGCCTGCCGACGGTGTCGGGTTCGGTGCCGGCCGACGATGATCTTGTGCAGCGCGCCGAGGACGGCATCGGCCAGGGCAAGGTGCTGGCCAGCCCGTTCGGCATGGCGATGGTGGCGGCGACGGTCGCGCACGGCAGCACCCCGGTGCCGTATCTGATCGCGGGCCACCCGACGCAGGTCGCGGGTGATCGCCCGCAGGTGCGCCCGGAGGTGATCGACGGCTTGCGCCTGATGATGCGCAAGGTGGTGCTCGGCGGTACGGCCGAGCGCATCGTCGATCAGGGTGAGGTCTACGGCAAGACCGGTGAGGCCGAGGTGGACGGCGGTTCGCACGCGTGGTTCATCGGCTATCGCGGTGATCTGGCCTGGGCCACGCTGGTGGTGCGCGGCGGGAGCTCGGACAACGCGGTGGCGGTCACGCGGGACATGCTCACGGCACTACCGCAGGGTTATTGAACGACCGATCCACTGCCGCAGCGTGATCGGCGACTCAGCGGTCGCCGAATGCCGTGTCGTCGCGCAGGCAGGTGGCCGGATGAAGCTGTCCGAGAGAGTCGGTGACGAAGCGCTGCTGGGCCAAGGCCCGCCCGGGTGGTCCGTCGACGGACCCGTCGCCCAGGATTTCGGTGACGCCCGCGCCCGCGAGGATCATGCCGGCGGTGGTGAGGAGCAAAAGGGCCGAGCGCTTCATATCCCTCTCCCTTGTTTGGAGACGAGTGCGGAAAACCCGAACTGTGTAATTCGGTTCTCCGTGGCTCATTAGGGTTGGCTGACTGTTTGCCAATGCAAGAAACGGTAATCGGTCACTTATGTCGAATCAAGGCGTGAGAGTGTTACCGCGCACCCCTCAAAAGAGGGGGCAGCAGGTCACAGCGGAGTTTGCTACCGGAAGTTCACCATCAATTCGCGCGCTGCATGGTCCCGGCCAGATGGTGGGTGAGAGGTTGCTCGACCGCCGCCATGCGGAGGGAGTACTCGAGGGTGTCGCCCGCGACGCTGATGGTCCGCCCGAGCGCGGTCACCGATTTGGCGCTGCTGCTCATGCCGATCGAGGTGGAGTCGAGTTCCAGGCGCAGTTCGCCGTTCTCGTTGACGAGGCGTCCCTCGCAGATCTCGGTGATCCCGGTGGGGTGGGCCAGGATCAGCTCGATGCGGTCGGGTCCGGTGGCGCGCAGGTAGCCGGTCTCGCTGTGCATGGGCCGGCTGCCGTCGGCGGCGCGGGTGCGCTGCCGGTAGGTGAGGAAGGGGCGGCCGACATGGCCGAAGTGCACTTCCTCCAGGTACTCGAACGATTCGATGGTCGGGTATTCCCCTTGTCCGCGACCGCGCCAGGTGCCCAGCAGGGGCGCGAGGTGGGCGATGTCGGGATGCGGGGCGACGGGGGTTTCGGGTTCGAGCACGGCGGCCAGCATAGTGCGCCCGGCCGATCATGGCGGGCGCTCGACGCACCCGCCGCCCGGTATTTACGGAAAGGGGCCTGGATCGCCGGTCACTTCACGCAGGGGATCCCGCCCGCGTCCATGGTCGACAGGTCGGTCGGGGCCGGTGCGTTGTCGCCGGTATTGGTGGCCGCGACCGGGGCGGGCGGGGGTGTGGTCGAGGTGGCCGCCGCGGCCGAGGTGTCGGGGACGGTGGCGGCGAGGTCGGCGATCGGGCCCGACGCGGCCGCTTCGGTGCCGACCACGAGCTGGATGGTGTTGTTGTCCAGGTCGCTGTTCTTGGTGGCGGTCAGTCCCAGCTGCGTGGCCAGCGCCTTCGCCGCGGCGTCGGCTCCGGTCCCATAGGTGAGGGTGCTGGCGCTGCGTTCGGAGCCGGTGCTCGCCGAACCCTGGGTGAATCCCTTGGCGGCCAGCGCGGTTTCGAGCTTCCCGGCGAGACCGGACTTGCCGGAGTCGTTGATCACGTTCACCGTCGCCGCGGCCGCGCCCGGGATGGTGGTCGGGGTGGGCGTCGCCGTGGTGGCCGGGGTGGCTCCGGCCGCCGGGGTGAGCAGGCTCTTCACGATGCCGTGGATCTGGTCCAGGTCGACGATATTGATGTCCTCGCCCTGGTCGTCCTGCCCGAAGTCCTTGACCGGCAGGGTGAACAGCGACATGCCGCCGCCCATCAGCCCGGTCGCGCGCTGCATGAAGTCGACCAGATCCAGCGAGTCGTCGAACCACATGTTCTGCTTGGCGACATCGAGCAGCTTCTGCAGCGTGCCCCGATTGGCCAGGGTGCCGTTGTCATTGAGCTTGTGCGCCAGCGACACGATGAACGCCTGCTGGCGGCGGGTGCGGTCGAGGTCGGTGAAGTTCAGCGTCTCGTCCGGGTCGCGCCGCTGCCGCACGAACGCCATCGCCTGCGAGGCGTCGATCTGCTGGCTGCCCTTCTGGAAGTCCGCGCCGGAGAAGGAATCCTGTGTCCGCTCGTTGAGGCACACCGTGATCGGCTGCACCGCCTGCGCGATCTGGAAGAACGCGGCGAGGGTCACCTCCACGGAATTGTTGATCTTCACGTTGTTGCCGAGGAAGCTGCGCACGGTGGCGATCTCGGCGGTACGCCCGGCATTGCGGGCCTGCTGTTCGAGATCCTCGTCGACCGGCCCGGTCTGGATGGCGGTGAGGGATTTGCCGCTGGCCTTGGCGGCGGCCGCCTGCAGCTTCTCCTTTTCCTTCTCGTAGGCGAAACCGTAGGCCTGCTTGATCTTTCCCTTGCACGGGCTGTAGTCGCAGGAGGCGGGATCCAGCGTCACGTAGTCGTCGCGGGGAATGGAGATGCCGGTGGCTTTCGAGCCGTCGCCCGGAATGTGCAGCAGGATCAGCACATTCGAGTTGTAGCCGCCGACGCTGTCGTCACCGGCGTGAATCGCGTCGTACATGTCCTGGGGTAGCGGATTGCCCCGCTCGTCGAGCCGGCTGTCCAGGCCCATGATCAGGATGTTCTGATCGGCCTGCTTCCCCGGCTCCGGCTTGTCGAGCCCGGCGATGTGGGTGACGATGACGCCCGCCATCGCCTTGTTGTAGACCTGCCACGCGACTCCGGTGGCCAGAAACACCGCGGCGGTCACGACGACCGCCGCGGACCGCCCGGCGAGCAGCGCCCGCCTCGACCGTCGCGGGGGCTGCTTGCGCCGGCGCTTCGCATCCGCTCGCCGCGGTCCTTCCCGCTTCGGAATCTCCTGTTCGGGGCTTTCCTGATAAGGCGGCAACGGTGTGGTCACCGGGTCCACGATCGCCCGATGGCTGTCCCGCGCATGTCTCATAACAATTCAATATAGGCACCGGGTGCGATCCCGACCATTCGGTCCGGCTGGTCGGGAGCGACTCACCGGCGGCTCGCGCGGCGATAGCCGTACGCGGCGGGGATGGCGAAGACCACGATCAAACCGACGGACCAGGCGATGGTCTTGGTCAGCGGTGCCGCGATGGGTCCGCCCGAAGCCAGCGCCCGCATGGTGTCGACCGCCACCGACATGGGCTGGTGTTTCACGACGGGCTGGATCCAGCGCGGGTAGGCGGCGAGCGGGACGAAGCCGGTGCTGAAGAACATGAGCAGCGAGGAGAGCAGCGCCACACCTTCGACCAGGGTCGATTTGGCGGTGAACACGGCGATCGCGGTGACCATGGTGGCGAAGGCGAGCCCGAACAGGACCGGAATCCAGAGGAAGGCGAAGGCTTGCAGCGGTCCTTGCCGGAAGCGGAAGCCCAGCAGCATGCCGAAGCAGATGATGACCACCGTCCCGGCGAAGATGCGGCAGCCTTCGGCGAGGATGCGCGCGGCCAGGCCGGAGGCGCGGTGCACGGGCAGCACCCAGAAGCGTGACAGGATGCCCGCCTCGCGTTCGCGGCCGAGCATGACGCCGCTGGCGACGGTGCCCGACAGCGCCCCGACCAGGGTCACCATGGGCGTGGATCCGTAGAGCGCGCTCTGTCCGGAGAATTTCTGGATCTGCGAGCCGACCACGATGTCGAGCATGAGCAGCAGCAGGCACGGCACGATCAGGGTTTCCAGCAGCGTGATCGGGTCGCGGACCCAGCGCAGCAGCAGCCGCTGGGTCTGAATCCAGGTGTGGCGCAACAGGGCCGGGGTGGTGGCCTCGCCGAAGACGAGGGTGTCGCTGACTTCCGGGCGGTCGAGGGTTGCCATCACGACCTCTTCAGGTTCTGCCGGGCGATGAAGAACAGCGACACCGCGACGATGGCCGCGATCCACAGCAGCGGCGGTGTCATGAGCGACCAGGTGACGGGCGCGGACTTGCCGAGGCTGTCGCCGCCGAGCGCGCGCAGTCCCTCCGCGAACTGGGAGACGGGTTGGTTGCGCACGAAAAGCTGGACCCAGTGCGGGAATTGGTGGGCGGGTGCGAGTCCGGTGGAGAGCATGCCGAGGATGAGCGGCGGCAGCACCAGCATCTGCGTGGTGGCTTCGGGGCTGCGGGTGAAGGTGCCGATGGCGTCCGCGCCGAGGCAGAAAGCGACGCCGATCAGCATGCCGAGGCCGAGGAATCCGAGCGTGTGCAGTGCGCCGCCGACGAAGCGGAACCCGATGTAGTAGATGCTGCCCACGGCGGCGACCATGCCGACGGCGAGCCGGAAGATGTTGGAGGACATGCGCGCCGCCGCCGGGATCAGCGGATGCATGGGCATGGCGTCGAAGCGCCGGTCGAGCCCGGACACGGCGTCGGTGGCAGCCCGGAACGCCGCGGAGACGGCGGTGAAGGCGGCCGCTTGCAGGATGACGATGGGGGCCATGAACTGCGCGTAACTGCTGAATCCGAGCCCGGCGAAGGTCATCACGCGGTTGAGCGGGATATAGAAGCTGGCGGTGAAGGTGATGGGGGCGAGGATGGCGGTGATGATCTCGCCGGTCACGACCGAGGGCACGATGAGCCGCACGGTCAGCACCCACCACTGCGCGAAAGTGGCGGGCGTGGCCCGCAGTTCGGTGAGCCAGTTGCCAGGCGCGGCGGCCGGGACGGCGGTCATGCCCGGGTCCGATCCTCGACGGTGAAGCGCCCGTCCGCGGTCCGGAATCGGATCGAGGGCGAATCGTCCTCGGGTTCTTCGACTTCGGCGATGTGCCCGGTGAGTTCCAGGAAGACGTCGTCGAGTGAGGGCCGCCGCAGCGCGATGTCGACCAGTTCCATTCCGGCCGCGTCCAGTCGTCGCAGCGCCTCGGCGAGCGTCTTGGCCCCTTGGGGCGCGGGGATGGCGATGCGGTCCGAATCCCCGGTCAGCGCTTCGCGATTGGCGGCGGGCAGCAGGTCGCCGAGGGCGGCGACGAGGGCGGGGAGGTCTTCCATGCGCAGCGGCACGATCTCGCAGTAGCTGCCGCCGGTGCGCGCCTTGAGTTCGTCGGCGGTGCCGTCGGCGATGACCACGCCGTGGTCGATGACGATGATGCGGTCGCAGAGCGCGTCGGCCTCTTCGAGGTACTGGGTGGTGAGCAGCGTGGTGATGCCGTGCTTGCGGAAGCCGCCGACGAGGTCCCACACGCCTTGGCGGCTGCGGGGATCCAGGCCGGTGGTGGGTTCGTCGAGGAACACCACGTCCGGTCGCACCACAAGCCCGCAGGCGATGTCGATGCGCCGCCGCATGCCGCCGGAATAGGTGCCGACGCGGCGTCCGGCGGCCTGCACCAGGTCGAATTCCTCGACGAGTTCGTCGGCGCGGGCGCGGGCGGCGCGTTTGCGCAGCCCCATCAGCCGCCCGAACATGACGAGGTTCTCGTAGCCGGACAGCGCGTCGTCGAGGGCGGCGAACTGCCCGGTCAGCATGATGCTGCGGCGTACGGCGGCGGCGTCGGCGACCACGTCGTGCCCGGCGACGGTGGCCCGTCCGGCGTCCGGTGAGATGAGGGTGGACAGGATGTTGACGGTGGTGGTCTTGCCCGCGCCGTTGGGCCCGAGGATGCCGAGCACCTCGCCCGGTGCGGCCTTGAAGGTGATGCCGCGCAGCGCTTGGACCGCGCCGAAGGATTTCTCGACGCCTTCGACGAGGACGCCGTCGTCGGTACTGGTTTGCACGTTTGTTGTATCGGGTTTGCCCTGCTCGGTGTTCACGGCGTCCCTCCCCAATGTGTGTCGAGAATCCGGGCGATGGCCGCCAGCGCGTGCGGTGCGGTCAGTTCTTCGTGGCTGACGTCGATGTCGTGGTTGGTGATGGTTCCGGTGATGTACGGCCGCCAGCCGTCGGGGCCGAAGATGTCGGAGGTGTGCACGGTGGCGCTGAAATACTGTGCGTCGCCGTGGAATACGGGCCGCTGATAGCCGGTGCGGGTGTCGGCGGAGGCGTTGTAGGAGGCGGCCATGCGTTCGAGGGTGGCGGCGTCGACGAGGGAGACGCCGCCCATGCGGTCGCGGATCATGGCGGCGGCGTCCTCGGCGGTGGTGTCGGCGGGGATGTCGGTGATGCCGAAGACCGATCCGAAGGTGGCGACGAAGGATCCGGCGGTGTAAGCCCGGTGCACGTACGCGGACGTCGCCTCGAACAGCAGGTCCGGCTTCTCCGGCAGCGCCAGCAGCCAGTCCGCGCCCTCGGCGGAG